>JAYTOQ010000160.1:0-9115 GCA_043747665.1 Polyangiaceae bacterium
GCCATCCCAGCTCGCCGACACGAGGCGCTCATTGGTTACGAAGACGAGTGACAGGACGACATCGTCGTGACCGACGAGCGGCGGGCCGAGCGATGCTCCCGTCGCGCCGTTCCACAGCGCGATGCGGTTCCCGTGGGTCGCGGTGGCGAGCTTCGTCCCGTCGGGCGTGAACGCCACGGCGTGTCGCGCGCCCGGTCGACGGAGGAGGGAGTCGGTGGGGAGCGCGAGTGTCGTCACCTCGTGCCACGGCGCCATCGGATCGAGGGAGGCGCGTTTCCATAGAATCGCCCTACCATCCTCGCTGGCCGATGCCAGCGAGAGTCCGTCCGGACGGAAGCCGATGGCGTAGACCGAAGCGGCGTGCGCGCGCAGCGTCGCAGCCGCGGTGGAGGTCGCGCCGTCCCAGAAGCGGATGGTGCCGTCCCTGCCAGCGCTGGCCAGCGTTCGACCGTCGGGGCTCCACATCGCGGCGAAGACGTCACCGCCATGGCCGGTGATGGGAGCGCCGATCGTCTTCTCGGTGCGCGCATCGAGGACGCGCATGGTCCCGTCGCGGCTTGCCGTGACAACGCGAGCGCCATCGGGAGAGAAGGCGATCGACCAGACGTGGCCCATACGCCCGTCGTGCACGGCGATCGGCGGCCCGAGCGGATCGGCGCTGTCGCCGCGCCAGAAGCGGATCGTGCCGTCACGGTTGGCCGATGCGACGACCTCGCCGCGCGGGTCGAACGCGACGGCCTGCACGCGGTAGCTGCGTCCGCCACCGCCGCCGCCGCCGCCTCCGCCGCCCGCGCGACTACCGTTCATGCGACGAGGCTAACCGATCGCGTGCTCACCGCGCGTCGCGGACGATCAAGCCCTGGTCGTCTGCTGCACGCATCACTTCGTGGGTGGCGGCGTGACCGGGTCGCGTCGCGCGCAGCGACCCGCACGGCGGACCGCCGTGGAGATACAGGTCCCCGACCAGATCGAGCAGCTTGTGGCGAGCAGGCTCGTCGGCGGTGAACGCGTCCCCGGCGGAGAGCACGCGGTCCTTGCCGATGACGACGACGCTCTCCGGCGTGACATGGGACGCGAGGCCGCGCGCGAGGAGATCGCCGACCTCGACCTCGAAGCCGAAGGTGCGCGCGGTGGCGATGCGGAGGCGAAAGTCCTCGGGGTCGCCGCTCCAGCGCGCTTCCTTCGCGATCCGCTCGTCGTCGAACTCGAGCGCTACCTCGAGCTCGACGGCGTCGGGGTCGTCGCGCACGGCGCACCGTAGCTCGTAGCGGCTGCCTTTGATCTCGATGACGCCGTCCCGTGCGATACGCAGCGCCGGACGCGTTGCGCGAATACCGGCTTGCCGTGCGAGCGCACGCAGCGCATCGGCGTAGAGGCGGGCCCCGCCGTCGGCGAGCGGCGGCTCACGTCCTTCGAGCACCACCGCGACTCCCTCGTGGACGCCGAGGCCGCCGAGCGCGGCGCAGACGTGCTCGATGGTGGCGACGCGAACGCTGCCGGTCGCATTGGCGACCGTCGTGGACCGCGTCGTATCGACGACGCGCAGATCGGCGATGCGCGTGTCGATGCCCCCTGCGCGAAGCACGACGGGGCCGTCGTGGGCGACGAACCGGATCGAGCTCGGGCCGCCCCCGTGCAGACCCCAGCCGGAGATCACGCTCACGGCCGCCTCACTTCAGCCTCACGGCGGAGTGGAGTCCGTAGGCGCCGGCACGCGCGCCTGTGGAAGCTTCGCGGGCTTCGGGAGCTTCGTCAGCGCCCCGGCGGGCATGGGTGGCGGTGTCATCGACAGGCGCAGATCGCGCTTTGCCTTCAGCGACGCGGCGAGCCAGGCCAGCACGGCTCCGGCCGCGCCCCATGCAAAGTACATCCAGGTCGGCGGTGGCGGTACGCGCAGGGCCACGCCGCGTGCCTTGTCGATGCTGTTCTCGAACGCCGCTTGCCACGTGGCGGTCTCTTCGGTGCCGTAGACGGCGGTGGTGACAGAAGAGCCCTCGTCGGTAGGGAACACGAAGAGGAGGCGGCGATACTTCACGTTCACCGTGCCGGCGCCGAGCTGCTCGGTGGCCTTCGTGCACTCGCCCTCGATGAGGCCCACGCGAGCCCCGTCGGCCCGCGTGCGCGTCTCGCGGCGAACCTCGGACCACGAGACTCCCGTCGGCTCGAGCATGGCGGGCATGCCCTCGGAGATGCGCGCAAGGTCGGCGGCCTCGACGGTGCCGCCCTTCGTGGAAGGGCTCAGGTGGATGCGCGGCGCGATCGCGTGACCGAACGTCGCCGGGTGCACCCACTCGCGATCGCGCGCGCTCGTGTCGTCGTTGATCGGCTTCGCGGGCTCGCCCTTGTCGAGCACGAATCCGTCGGGCGGCTGATAGACGAAGGGCTCACCGGCGGCGCGGTCGTGAGGCCGACCAATGCGTGGTCCGACTGCCGCGAACAGGCAGCCGACGACGACGACGACGATGCGGAGCATGCCGCGGCACCCTACGGCAGCGAAATCGCGTGTCAAGCCGGCGCCTTGCGCGGGCCGCGCGAAGGCCGTGTAACACGCGTGTAAAGAGTTGCCTCCCGCGCGATTCGCGGCTCAAGATCGCCGCCGAAAGCGGCTGAAAACCCTGCCCAGGAGGCCATCTTGCGCCTACTCACTGCGTTCTCGTCCCGGTCGTCTCGCGTGTCCCGCTCTTCTCGCCTCGCGACTCCGTTCGCTCTCGCCTCGCTCGCGCTGGTCACGAGCCTCGCGCTCGGCGCCGCCGGCTGTGACGACAAGAAGAAGACCGAGCCCGCGCCGGTGCCCTCCGCATCGACCACCACGTCGACGGTCGCCGACGCCGTCACGATGATGGCGGGTGATGCGATGGCCGCTGCCGCCGACGCCGGGATGGCGATGGGCGACGCGGGTACGACCGATGGTCACATGTCGAACTGCCCGTCGGCGGCGCCTGGCGCGACCGTCGCGCTCAAGGACGTGGAGGGCGGGATCGAGATCTCCATCACCGGCAAGGACGATGCGTCGGCCAAGGAGATCAAGGCCCGCATGGTGAAGCTCGTCGAGTCCGACAAAAACGAGGTCGACGCCGGCGTGAAGCACAATCACTTGGGGAGCGGCCACGGCACCTACGGGCGCTGCACCATCGTCATGCGGAAGACGAAGCTCACCACCGCCGATCTGCCCAACGGCGTGAAGGCCACCGTCCTTGCCAGCGACAAGAGCGAGGTCGACTGGCTCCGCCGCGAGACCCGCGATCGTGACAAGGAGGCCGGAATGGCCGGCTTCGCGGGCGCAGGCGTCCACAAGATGGCGCACTGCCCGAGCGCCGTCGAAGGTGCGAAGACGACGGTCAAGGACTCGAAGGAGGGCGTCATCGTGACCGTCACCGCGCCTCCTGGTGCCGCCGACAAGGTGAAGGACATCCGCGATCGCGCGAAGCACACGGCCGACGTCGCGAAGATGGCCGAGCCGCCGAAGGTCGAGCACAACTCCGAGGGGATGGGCGGGGGCGGCCTCGGTCGCTGCCCGGTGGTCGTCGAGGGCGACACCACCGTCGACGTGAAGGACATCGACAACGGGTCCGAGATCACCGTGAAGGCGAAGAAGGACGTCGCCGGCCTCCAGAAGGAAGCCAAGCTGCGCGCCGGCAACTTCGGCGCGAAGTAGTCACCCACCGGGGGACTTCGACCACATCAACGGGGGCCTCGGCCCGCGGGTAAACGCCTCGTTCGACGTTGATCGGACGAGGCTTTTTGCCGTCCGGCGTCCGCTCCCACGCGACTCGTACACGATCCCTTTTGCGGTCCCGGAGGCTCAGTTGGAGAGGTCTGGATCCAGCGCATTGCGGCCGTCAAGAGCATGGGATCGCGCGAGCACACCTTTCCGCTGAGCAGGAGCGTTGCCAGCACTGGATCCGAGTTACATCGCGGTTACAGCAGTTTCGCCGGACGTGACACCGGCAGCTTTCCGCCAGATCCGAGAAAGCGATGATGTGGGCATTCGCTTCCGGCGGACGGCACAGCCAGTGCAGCAGTGTTCGGTGTCCCCGATGCTGAACTCGCTCCGCAAGACCCTCGTGACGCCGCTCTGGCTGGTCGTCGTTGCCGGCGTGGTGGTCTCCACCGCCGCCTGCTCGAAGAAGACCCCCGAGCTGGCTCTCGCGAGCGCGGACAAGAATGCTCCCGCATTCCCGCAAGCGGCGGCGCTCGCGGCGGCGGCGAAGTCGGAGAAGGACGCGAAGGACGGCGTCGGCGGCGGCGGCAAGCTCGACCCGAACGATCCGAAGCACGGCGCGCGCAAGATGATGGGCCTCGACGTCGGCGTCTTCGTCGACGGCGTGCAGGCCTCGGTGCTCCGCTACGGCGACCTTCCCTCGATGCCGTCCGAGACGCTCGAGGGCGGCGCGGTCCGCTACAAGCTCTACGACTACGTGAAGGCGATCGGCGTTGCGCCCGAGAGCATCAAGTCGATCCACGTCCACGGCAACAACGACCGCATCGGGAGCGTCGAGGGTAGCGAGCTCCTCAAGGACAAGAGCCGCTTCCGGTTCCAGTTCCTCTCCGGCGTCTCGGGCGCCGCGACGGCTCGCTGGGACACCGACGGCCTCAAGAACGAGTTCGTCGTGCACGAGATTCGCAAGGTCACCATTTACGTCAAGAAGGCCTCTCCGCTCATCGACGTGAAGAAGTCCTGTCACGTCGGCGCCGACGGCGCTTGCTCCGACGCCGTGCCCTACGCCTCGGGCGATGCGGTCAAGGGCACGCGCATCTACGTCGATGGCAAGATGGTCGGCTTCGTGAAGCGCCGCGCGCTCTCCGACGCGCTCCTCATGGACAAGACCGCGGACGGCGAGCAGAAGTACAACGTCGCCAAGCTCGTCGCCGGATTCGGCGTCGACACCAGCGGCATCAAGGCCGTCGAGCTCGTTGCCGGTGACGACGTCATCGCGCACGCCGACGGCGACAAGTTCAAGACCATCTCGAGCGACTTCTTCTTCACGCTGCCCAAGCACAATCACGGCAAGGTTCGCGTTCACGTTCCCGCGGCGCTTCAGGCGTCGGACTCCGTCACGACCGACAAAGACGCGCTGGTCAGCAGCGTGCAGATCTTCAAGAGCTCCAAGCCCGCATCGCGCGAGCTGAGCGTCATCTCGGAAGACACAGACTTGAGCGTCCAGCTCGCCAGTAACACGGCGACTGCACGCGACTAGGTTTGAGCCGCGCTGGGGAGCGATTGGCGAGGTCGGCACTCGCACCACCCGTTCGTTGTTTTGGAGGATGCCCGCTATGAAGACGTCTCGCATTTGTGCAGGTGTGGTTGCGACGCTGGCCCTGTTCGCGGGGGACTACGCCCACGCTGACCCGACGGCAGCGGGCGACACCGTCGTCCTGAACACGTTCCAGACGATCTGGCTGAAGGGCGACGGCCTCGGCCCCCTGCAGAACGGCGCGCCGCGCATCGGCAAGAACACCGGCGCCGGCCTCATGGACGCGCAGTTCACGTTCGACGCGAAGTCGAACCCCGCGGACATCCTGCTCGGAACGACGTTCACGCGCTCGCAGGCGACGAAGAACCAGAACGCCGCGAACGACAGCTACATGCAGGGCGGCTTCGCGCTCGCTCACCTCACGCAGACCGGCGTTGCCGCCGGTCCGCAGATCGACCTCCCCGAGCTCGAGGGCGAGCGCACCTGGATGCGCCCGCAGATCGCCTTCACCCCGACGCACACGATCATCATCGCGGCGTCCGAGGACAACGGCGTCAACAACAACCCGCAGCCCGTCATGTTCATCGCGGACCGCGCCGGCGTCATCCAGAGGATCCCGAACAACACGCGCGGCGCGAACAACCTGCTCAAGCCGACGAACCTGATCCAGACCGCACTCGATCAGGGCATCAACGTCCAGAACCCGAACAACCAGCGCGGTCCGCACTCGATCGCGCAGGTCGGCCCGAACTCGTTCGTCGTCGGCATGCAGTACAACAACCAGGCTGCCGAGGCCTTCAAGGTGACCGTCGCGACCGACGGCACGGTCACGATGAACTGGCTCAAGCGCTACTCCAACACGGCGCAGCACTGCCGCCCGCAGGTCGTCGTCGCCGACGGCGCGACGGAAGGCTTCGTTGCCGAGGTCGAGGCGAACAACCAGCCCGCCGAGATCGGGTTCCGCATCACCAAGTTCAACGTCGCCACGGGCGCCGTCGTCGCGAGCAAGATCGCGGTGCGCTCCGACCCCAAGGCCAACAAGTACGTCGCCGAGCCGTCGGTCGGTCTCGTCGGCGACAAGCTCGCCGTCGGCTACCAGATGAGCGCGTCGGTGAACCGCCGCGCGAACAACGGCAACGGCCATGCGGGCGGCTCGCAGGTGTCTCTCCTCAACCTGTTCAGCACGACGGACCTCACGCCCATCGGCGAGCCGATGCTGAACGCCGCCGCCTATGGCCGTCACTCGACGATGTTCGCGACCACCTACGGTCCGGAGGCAACGCCCGCCATCGCGTACATCGGCGGCTCTTCGACCGGTACGAAGGGCGCTTTCGAGCAGCTCATCCCGCTGAAGGCGGACGGCACGCTCGGCCTCAAGGACTCCGCGAAGCTCTACGCCGTATCGACCTACTCGGACGTCGCGAACGTCCAGGCGCGCGGCAAGCGCAACCCGAACAACCAGGCGCGCGGCTTCATCAACGGTCTCGGCAGCGTGCCGAACCCGGGCTACAACAAGGGCGCGACGGCGTTCATGCCCGAGACGAAGTCGTTCTCCTTCTCGACCATCACGGGCTACACGGACGCGGCCGGCGCGCTCATCGGAAAGCGCAACAGCATCTACCTGTCGCTCGTCCCCGCCTCGTGGGCGGCCGGCATCCAGACGACGCCGGGTACCCCGACCTCGACTCCGGGCGTCGGCCCCGACGGTCAGCCGTCGCAGACCGGCCCCGCGCCGCGCACCACCGCGCCCTCCACGAACCCGAGCGGTGACACGACGTCGACCGGCACCGGCGACACGAACGTCCTTGCGGGTACCGACCCGACCACGGCGGACGGCGCAGGCCGCGCGCAGCTCGGCGCGGACAGCGGCGGCTGCTCGGTCTCGAGCACCTCGTCGTCCAGCAGCGGCGGTGCGGGCTTCATCCTCCTCGCAGTGGCAGGCGTCATCGTTGCTCTCCGTCGCAAGCAGGAAGAGGTCTGATCATGAACGCTCGTTACCTCCTCGGAATCGCGCTCGCTGCCGCTACGGCGGTCGCCGCGTGCGGCTCCCCCGACGCGAGCCAGCTCGGTAACGGCAACGGTGACGGCACCGGTGACCCGACCGCCAACGGCAACGGCAACGGCACGGGAACCGGTACAGGGACAGGGACGGGCGCAGGCACCGGAACCGGCGCAGGCACGGGCACCGGCACGACGCCGGGCACGCTCCCCACCGCGAGCAAGGCCGGCAAGGCCTTCTTCATCAAGTCGGTCGATCCCATTCTCGAGACCAAGTGCTCGGGCTGTCACACGCCGGGCGGCATCGGCAACCCGAGCTGGATGGCGAAGGCCGACGCGGCGAAGACGTACGACATCATCTACCTGAACGCGTACGCGGTCGCGCAGTCGCGCATCGTCATCAAGGGCGTTCACTCCAACGGGAGCGCTCCGGAGCTGACCCCGGCTGAGAAGTCGACATGGGCCCAGTGGCTCCAGCTCGAGACCGCCGACGGCGGACAGAAGACCCAGACCAACGTCCTCGAGAAGTTCGGTACCTGCTTCGACAAGACGAAGTTCGACGCCATCAAGCTCGGCGACCTGCGCACCATCCGCCGTCAGAACGGCAACAACCCGCAGAACCTCAACGAGAACGCCAACAACTGCACCGGCTGTGACAACAAGCCTTGCAGCACCTGCCACTCGTCCGACGACGTCACCGGCTTCGTCAACGCGATCGGCAACAACATCCTCCCCGCCGACTACACCTTCGAGCAGACCAAGCTCCTGAACCCGGCGTTCATCCGTCAGTACGTGTCGACGACGCCCACCGGGGAGCCCATGTACAACCCGGGCCTCATGACGAAGTCGACGAACACCATCGAGAAGGCGCCTGCGTACAGCCACCCGATGTTCAAGATCACGCCGACGATGGAGACCGCCATCCAGGACTTCGTCAACGACGCCATCACCAAGCAGAAGGCCGGCACCTGCGGGAGGTGACCCCGAAAGCGCGCTTCATGTAGCGCGAGCGCGAGAAAGCCTCGCCTGGCACCCGCCCGGCGAGGCATTCTTGTCTGAGGGAGCCGGGGTGACGGTTTCCGAGGGAGAGCTTCACGAATGACCTGGCAACGAACTCTGATGGTGCTCGCGGCCGCCGTGCTGGCTCTCGCGAGCCTTCCGGCATGCAGCTCGAGCAGCACGCCGGCGACCGCCGCACCGGATCCGACGAGCAGAGAGGCAGCCACCGCCACCAAGGGCGGTGAGGCGGTGGTGAAGCGGAGGTGCGTGACGTGCCACGGGATGAACATGGCAGGCGCGGTCGCGCCGCTGCCGCTCGCCGGGATCACCACCGACACGCGCGTCGAGCTCTATCCCCCGAACCTGACCCCCGACCCCGACACCGGCATCGGCGACGGCACGAGCACCGACCCGAACAAGAAGAGCTACACCGACGACCTCCTCGCGCGCGCCATTCGGTTCGGCGTCGACAACGACGACCTCGAGCTGTGTCCGCAGATGAAGCACTTCGCCGACATGACCGACTTCGAGGTGTATTCGATCGTGAAGTACCTGCGCTCGATCCCGCCGGTGAAGCAGAGGGTCCTCCGCAGCGTGTGTCCTCCGCTCAAGACCAAGGACCAGCAGACGAGCGCGCCCTGACGCAGCTCCTCCACAGTTTTCCCGCTGCCTTCGCTAAATCCACTCCCCTTGGCGAAGGCAGCGGGATTTTTTTCGCGGCGTAGGAACTGGTCATGAGCGCACGCGCCGTCGATCCGCGCTTCCGCGTGCTGTACCTCGGGGTCGTCGCCGTCGCGGTGTTCCTGATCAAGGACGCGCGCGTCGCCGCGGGCGTCGCGGTACTCCATGCGATCACCTGGCTGCTGCTCGGCCACGGCGCGCGCCCGCTGCTCCGGCAGGTGACGAAGCTGTGGGGGTTCGCG
>JAYTOQ010000161.1:0-1657 GCA_043747665.1 Polyangiaceae bacterium
GCCGCCGGCCACGAGCTCGTTCACGAGGATGTAGTGCTCCTGCTCGCGCAGCGTGGCGCCGATGCCTTCGAGGCGGCCGGTGAGCGCGATGCCGAGCTCCGCTTCCTCCGCCGGCGGCAGGTAGTTCGTGTGCGGATCGAAGGCGCTGTTCAGCGCGTTGATGAAGGTCTCCGCCGGCGCGAGCTTGTCCACGCTGCCGAGGCGCGTGAACTGGGTGGCGTAGCGCGTAGCCACCTGCTTCTGCACCTTGTCGCGGCGGCCTTCGAACGTCGCGGGGATGTCACCGAGCGCCTTCTCCGCGGCGGCTTCGCGCTTGGCATCGTCGGGGTCGACGGCCTTCGACGAGGGAGGGTCGGCCTTCGGATGCGCCCTTCGTTCCAGCGTGTCCTCGAGCTCCTGCGTCCGCTCGAGGACCTGAAGCTTGAGCACGCCGCGCCAGCGCGCAATGAGCTCCTCCTCCGTATTGCAGAATGCACGCTTCTTCGCGTCGGTCTCGATGGTCTCGTTCACCGCGAAGTCGAGCGGCGTCGCGAGAATGCGCGCGACTGCGTCGGCGACGACGCGGCGGCGGGTGGCGAGGAGCGCAGCGGCCTTGCGGCCAAGCACGAGATCACCGGCGCGGAGCTCGTCGTCCATGTCCGTCTCGAAGCGCGCGAGCTTCTGCACGTGGCTCTCGAGCAGGAACAGCTTGCCCACGTCGAGCTCCTCGATCAGGCCGTGGAAAGCCTCCTTCGAGACGCTGTCGTCGATGGGCCGCGCAAGCACGTGCTCGTGTCCAAGGAACGCGCTCGCGGCGTTCGCGAGGACGTCCTCACGAGCGTCGCGCGGCATGTCCGCGAGCTCTCGGTCGACGGGCCGCGCCGCGTCCGTCGCCGACGAGGCCGACGGAGGAGAAGCGATGCCGGAGTCAGTGCCACGCGGCGACCGACACGAGAGCACGAGCGGAACGAGTGAGAACAGAACGAAGGAACGACGCATGCGCGCAACTTAGCACGCGTCTCGCGGGTCACTTCGGCGCGGCGATGCCTCGTCGCGTGAGCTCACCCTTTGCGTAGTCCCGGAGCGCCTTCATCGTCGGCTGCTGGCAGACGCCCTGCGGCGAGATGACCGTGACCCACTTCACGAGATGATCCTGGAACGACGTGATCTGCTTGAACCCGGTAGGGCCGTTGCGAAGGTCGCTCTGGAACTGGAAGAACCGGTACTGGAAGCCCGCCTTGTGGAGCGCGACGTACTCGGCCGGAGCGGTCTGCAGCATCTTGCGGAGGCGGTAGTACCCCTTGCCCCAGCACGCGACGTTCTCGGCGTTGACCGGGACCGTGCCCGTGTCGAAGGTCAGCACGCGCGGGTTCGACGTCGGCGACGAGAGCGTGCCGTATTTGTAGTTGTCGCCGTTCGCCGTCGTGCCGATCTCCCACGCGCCGGTGTCGATGGTCTCGGTCCCCATCATCGTGTTGGCAGGGATCGACGGGACCGGCGGACACTTGCTGATGTCGACGTCGTCGCCATCCATGTCCTGGCCGTCGAGGCACCGGTCCTCGGGCGCCTTGGAGGAGCTCGTCGGCATCGGTGGCGTGCTCGCGTCCGGCGTCGCTGCAGGCGCCGGGTCGGTGCCGTCCATGGACTCGCCGGGAGGCGCGGCGTCGGCAGCCGTATC
>JAYTOQ010000162.1:0-6923 GCA_043747665.1 Polyangiaceae bacterium
AGCGCGTCGTCGTAGAGCTTGCGCACCGCCCCGCCCGCCATTGCGCCGCGACTGCCGAGCAGACCACGACGGCCCGTCTTGTGAAGTGCGTCGCAAAGCGCCTTGGGATTGCCATATGCGCCGCTCACGAGATAATGAAATAGCGCGCCGATAGAGCCGGGAGAATAGATATCAGCCGGCCGCCCCACGCTCTTCTGCACGCGCGCGCGGATGTTCGTCTCGCCTATCTCGGCAAAGGGAGTCTTCAAGACGAGGCGCTTCGGGCCCGGTCTTTGTAGAGCACCGAATACTCCTGCGGTCGATTGAACAGCGCGAACGAATCGTTCTTTCCCACGTCGATGTAGAAGTACTCGATCTCCGGGGACCCCTGCTGGACGTTCACGAGACGCTCGAGGACGTTGGCCTCCTGCTCGGGGCTCTCGAAGTAGAGAGTCCCGGGGACCGCGCGCAAGAAGCTGCTGCTCGCTGCGAAAGCGCATCGCTTCGTCGTCGCCCACCCCCTTGGCGAGCATCTTGATCACGACGGGTCGGCGCAGCCCGGTCTCGGATTCGACGCGTCGCTCCTCGCCCATGAAGACCCGCGCGAAGCGGCCCGAGCCGACCTCGATGGGGCGGCCGCCGTCGTCGACCACGAACGCGTACGTCCGCGAATGACGCGGGACGGGGCTCGGGGCCTCTGCGCCGAAGGGGGGTTTCCGATCGGGCATCCCGCGGACGAGCCTATCCTGGTATCACCAGCGTCGAGGTGGACATCATGGGCGACTTCGATCCGCAATACGTCTTCTCGCATCACCCGGCCACGCCGCAAAAGCTCGCCGACTACGAGGCCATCCACACGGGGGCGAAGAGCTTTGCCGAGGTGATCCTCGCGCACGTGCCCGAGTGCACCGATCGGCTGGCGGTGCTCCGCCTGCTACGCGAGGCCTCGATGCTCGCCTGCGCGGCGGTGGCGCTGGAGGGTCGGCTGAAGTAGCCGGGTCGGCACGCGAGCATCGCCGGATGCCTCAGAGGTCCGGAGGAACGGGCAGCCCGGCGAGCCCGCTCAGCTCGGCGATGTCGAGGCCGCCCGTGATGCCGCCGAGCGAGAACGCGGTCCCGACCTTCGCCGTGAGGACGCGCACGATGCGCTCGACGTCGTCGTCGGGCCCCGGAACGAAGACCGGTCTGTCGGGGCGCGCGAGCGGCGTCGCGAGCAGAGCATCGGGGCGCGGTCCCACGAGCGCAGGGACGAAGTCGCGATGGGCGGAGAAGCCGATGCTCGCGGCGTAGTCGAGCGCGTTGAAGATCACCGACTGGGCCTCGAGTGCAGACACCGTGTCGACGCCCTCGGGATGGGCTTCGCGCACACGGCTCGCCATGTCCTCGACCTCGGCACGTGAGACCGGCGCGGTGCTGTACGCGTTCTTGATGCCGAGGCAGGTCCGATCGACCAGGCACATCGTCACCACGAACGTCCCGTCCGGCAGCGCCTTCGACACGAGGACACTGACGAGTCCTGGGTTCGTCTCGTCGGAGTCCTTCCACGATGCGCTCATGAACGCGGGGCCGAACGGCGCCTCGGCCGCCAGTCGCACGATGGCGTTGTGCGTGGGGGCCGCGTTGCTCCCGCGGGCATCTCGCTGAGCCGCGAGGCGCTGCTTCTTCTTCTTTTCGAGCTTCTTCTGGTGACCACGATGGGACGGCATGGCGTGCGTGCGGATCTCTCACGCCGGAGGTCGAACGGCAACCCTGTCGGGCTTCGGACAGAATGACGGATTCCGGCGACGAACGCCGGCTGCGCCTGCCAAAATTGCAGGAACGACCCCGCTCGATCGACGATCTCTCGTGCGGATCGTCATCGGCCCCGCTGGCCCCTCTCTTGCTGATGAGGGAAGCATGACGAGCTCCTCGAAGCGTGCCCCCGGGACCAAGACGGCTGGCTCCACCATCGTGGTGGTCGGCGGGAGCGGCGGCATGTCGGGCCGCTACCGCGCGATCGCGGAGGAGCATGGCCTCGAGCTCCGTCACTTCGAGAATCGCGTGCCCAACGGGACGCGTCGCATCCTCGGGCGGGTCGCGGCCGTCATCATCATGGTGGGGATGGTCTCGCACTCCTTGCGCGACCAGGTGAAGGGGCTCGTCTCCGACGATGCGCCCGTCGTCTATCTGCGCTCGGCTTCCATCTCGGCGCTGCGCAACGCCGTCGACGCGCTCGATACCTGAGCGCTCAGGCCCTGCGCTTCACGCCTTCGCCTTGCCGAACAGCGGGCGCCACACCGGCCCGAGCCGGCGCTCGTTGCGGTCGCGACCTTCCGCGCGCACCACGCGCGAGGAGAGCAGGAACGCGACGGTCGCGAGCGTGAGCCCCGCGCAGATGTCAGCCAGGTAGTGCCAGCGCAGGAACATGGTGGCGAGGATGATCTGCGACGTGAACAGCGCCGCGACGGGCCACACGTAGCGATACGGAGCGTGCGCACGGTTCCGGAATGCGAAGAGCGTGAGGAACGTCGGACACGCCGTGTGGAGGCTCGGAAAGATGTCGGTGCGGAGCGCGCCGTCGACGGAGCGAACGGTGCGCGCGACGAGCGGCCACCAGAAGCCGCCGCTGAGCGCGTGCTGGAAGTGGCCCTCGAGGTGGAGATACGGGCCGCGTCCCGGCACGAGCACGTAGAGCGTATGTCCGACGCAGACGACGAACAGCAGCCCGAACGAGAGCTCGCTGGTGATGCGCAGGCGCCGCTCGAAGAGCGCCATCGGCACCACGAACAGACAGAGGATGAAGAAGTAGCTGTAATAGAAGAACGAGAACCACTCGGTGGTGCGCGGCGTGACGAAGCGGTCCCACGCCACCGACGGCTCGAAGCCGAAGACCGCGAGATCGAAGCGATAGATCTGCGCGTCGAGGGTCAGATGGCTGGCGGCGGGCAGGATGAAGTGGAGCTGCAAGAACGTCGCGATGACGCCGCCGATGAGCGCCACGCGGTAGAGGAGATCACCGACGAAGCGCAGGCGCCCCGACCACGCCGTGGTGAGGACATCGCTGCGCGCGAGCACCATGCACGCCCAGAAGATCGCCGAGTCGACCAGCATCATGCTCACCGCAGTCGCGCGACGCGGCCCGGATCCGAAGAGCACCGCGAGGGTGAGGATCATCAAGTAGGTGGCGACCATCCAGTCCTGCGCAGCGAAGCGCGAGAGCGCGCGGACGACGACGTTCGACCGCGCCGGTCGCACGCGCTCGCGCACGACGCGAAGGGAGGCGAGGGGAGAGAGCAGCGTCTGACTCATGGGGAGGAGCTCCAGGGGCGATCGGGGCAGTCGGGGCGATCGGGGCAGTCGGGGCAGTCGGGGAAGGCTTCGATTGGTGTACTGAGCGAGTGGTCGAACCACTAGCTCATGTGAGCAATGGGCGTGCCGCGGCGCGACCGCGAGCCGCGGGCATCCGCGCCGGCGCAAGGCTCGAAACTGGCGCTGTTCGTGTGCTCGCGCTGCTCCGCGGAGCGCGTGGCTCTACGCGGCATCGCGTAGCTCGGTGCGCGGCTGCGTCGCCGGCTACGCAACCACGCTCTACAACGTCAGGTGTGGTCGTCGTCTGCTTCGTCGAGCGGCGCCTTCGCCAGGAGCTCGAGAATGGCGTCGACCTCGCTCGTCTTCGCTGACGCCGGAGGCAGGGCGCGCAGCACCGCGCGCGTCGTCTGCAGCTGCGAGCGCATCCGCTGGCAGACGGAGCACACCGTGAGATGTATCGAAAATTTGAGCTTGGTGGCCGGCGGGGCGGCGCTCGCCGCGGTCGATCCGTCGGCGGTCGCCCGCGTCCTCCGCGCGCGTCGCAACGCCGCCGCCGACAACATCCTGCCGTTCGCGGTCCTCGGCCTGCTCTTCGTGCTGTGGGGCGCGACGCCGATGCTGACCGCGATCTTCTGCGGTGTGTTCGTCGTCGCCCGTCTCGCGCACTCGTTCTCCTACCTCGGCGAGGGGCAGCCTTGGCGAACGGTGAGCTTCGGAGTCGGCGCGCTGGCGACGCTGGTGATGGTCGGATTCCTCGTGCGCACGACGCCCGCGGGCCTCTGCGTCAGCGTCGTTGACGACGCCGGCGCTGTTCAGCGCGAGCTCGCGCCAGGCCGCGCTCACCCAGTCGTCGGTCGTTCGAGGCGTGAGCGAGATGCCCTCGAACAGCGCGACGAAGCGCTCGCCGAGATCGCCGCTCGGTACCGTGATGTCGCCATCTCGCCGCTGGCGGATGCGGCCCGGCGCAACGACGCTGACCGCCCCGTTTCTCACTCTCCCCGCGACCGGCCGGCGGCCCTAGGAAGAGCCGGAATTTGGACACCGCGTGAGCCAGCATGGTCCGATCGGGATGCCATGAAATCTTCTCGATCGAGCTACTCCGGGTTGGTCAGCAGTGCGTTCACGGTCGCCTTGCTCTCGCTCGCGATGGAGCGTGTCGCGCTTGCCGACAAGACCGAAGCGATGCCGCCGTCCGAAGCCGTCGCGCCCGTCGCGCCCGTCGCGCCCGTCGCGCCCGCGACGGAGCCGGCGCCGATGCCGGCGTTGCCGGAGGCGCTCCCTCCCGTACCGGCCCCTGCTCCCGTCGCCGCCGCGCTGGCGACCCCGGCCGCCGTGGCTCCGGCTCCCGCATCGCTCGTGGCGCCGAGCGGCGATCGCGATGTCGCCGAGCCGTCCGCGCAGAGCCTCTCGCTCCTCCCGTGGGAGGTCGATGTCCGCGGTGGCCTCCACACGACACCCATCCTCGAGTACGGCGGGGTCGGCGCGAGCGCAGACGCCGGCATGCGCAAGCTCGGGCCGGGCACGCTCGCGCTCGGCGGAGGCATCGACTACTTCGTCTGCGGGACGACCTGCTCGTCGGCGCCCCTCGCGTTCACGCAGCGCCAGCTCTCGTTCGAAGGGCGCGTCTCGTATCACCTCAGCGTGCCCAAGGTTCCGCGCGTCGACGTCTATCCGCTCGCCACCGCCGGCCTGATGTCCTCGCGCTCGTCGATCAAGGTCGGCAGCAACAGCGAGTACCGTGGGTCCGACCTCACGCCCACCGTCAGCTTCGGGGCCGGCGCCTCGTACTTCTTCGCCGAACGCTTCTTCGTGGGCGCCGAGGCGCGCTTCCGCTACGCCGCCGGCTCCTACTCTTACGAGCTGGCGAGCGGCCCGGCGAAGTCCTTCGACCGCAGCGGGGTCGACCGCTGGAGCGCCAGCACCGTCGACCTCTCCGTCGCCGTCGGCGCGCGCTTCTGAGCGGCGAGCGGCGAGCGCCGAGCTGCGACTAGCTGTTCTGCGCGAGCGCGGCCTTCCGCTTGGCGGCGCGGTCGAGGTGGTATGCCACCGCGCCCTGCATCACTACCGCTCGCTCTTGAGTCCGGGCGCCATGATCGGCCCGCTGGCGGTCGCGCAGGGCTCGGTGCTGGGCATTGCCGTCGATACCAAGAACATCTACCGGACGAGCTTCGGCGGCGCGAACGGCGTGGGCGGCGCGATCATGCAGCTCGGCAAGTGAAGCCCCTCACGGCGCTCACCGCGCGCGAGGCGGCGCGCTGGTCGCGATCTCCGTCACCACGTTGCGCAGATACGTAGCGGCAGGGCTTAGCCACTTCGCAGGACGTCGCTCGTCGGGACCGTGTGCGCCGTGGCCTGCGCGACCTTCGTCGATCGACGTCGGCGCGGCCGAGACACCGTAGGCCAGTACGCCTGCGCCGCGCAGATGACGCGAGTCGGTCGCGCCCGTCGACATCGACGGCACGATCGCGGCGCGAGGAAACATGGCGTGCGCGACCTTCTCGATCGCGGCCGGCACGTCGCCCGTGATCGGTGACGGCGGGCCGACGCCTTCGTCTTGCTCGGGCTTCACTTCGAGCCTCGAGTCACCGATGGCCTTCACGAGCGTCGCGAGGGTCTGCGCACGCGTCTCGTCGGGCATGATGCGGCAATTGACGACTGCCTCCGCGGTCGTCGGCAGCACGTTGTCCTGTGGCGAACCTTTCAGCATCGTGGTCACGCAGGTGGTGCGCACCAGCGAACCGTACGCACGATCGCCCGCGATGATCCGCTCGTCTTCCGCCGCGAGCTTCGGTGCGCTCTGCGCGGCACGACGTAGCGCGCCGTCGAGCGGGGGCTTCTCCCACGCTGCCGCCGCCGCGAACGATGCCCGAACCTCGGGCAGCACGCGCGCCGGGAACCTCAGCTCGCCGACCTTCACCACCGCGCGTGCGAGGGCGAGCGCCGGATCTTCTCCGGGCTTCGGCGCCGACGAGTGACCGCCTCCGCCGCGCGCGATGATGCGATAGCTCTGGTTAATGCTTCTCGGCGACACCGATGCCGACGAGCTGGATGTCGCCGAAGTCGGGCGTCGTGACGAGACCGCCGCCTTCGTTGAGCGCCACCTCGGCGGCAATGAGCTCGGGACGATTCTTCAGCAGCCACTGCACGCCTTCGAAGCCGCCGGTCTCTTCGCCGGCCGTGAGCGCGAGGATCACGTCACGCGATAGCGGCGTCTTCGTGCGGGCGAGATCGAGCACGACGGCCGTGAACGCGGCAGCCATCGCCTTGTCGTCGGCGACGCCGCGGCCCCACAGGAAGCCGTCCTTCTCCGTCGCGGGGAATGCTGGCACCGTCCACGGTTGGCCGTCCACGGGAACCACGTCGACGTGCGCGACGAGGAGAAGCGGCTTCCTCGAGCCGTCACCCTGGAGCCGCGCCACGAGGTTGCCGCGGCCTGGCGCGGACTCGATGATCTCGGCAGCAACCCCGGCGCGCTTCAGGCGATCGAGCACCGGCCGCAGTGCGGTCGTCTCCCCGCCATGACTCGTGTCGACGGCAACGAGCTGCTCGTGGATGACGCGCGCCTCGGCCTCGAAGGAAAGCAGCGCTTCCGCGCCCGGCCTCGAGGCGCCCGCATCACGAGCTCCCGGAGTCGGTGTCGGCGTCGGCGTCGCCGT
>JAYTOQ010000163.1:0-1890 GCA_043747665.1 Polyangiaceae bacterium
GGCGGGACCTGGCCTCTGTCCGCGCGAGAAGATCATCGCCGGTTGCAAGCTGCTCAAGAAGAACGACGATCAGTCGCTGGTCTGGGATTGGTACTACGACGTGTCGAGCGTCGTGGCGGAGGCTGGCGCCCATGCGGGCCCCGACGGCGGAGCGACCTTCGACAGCCAGCAGCGCGACGTCAGAGACGTGGCGATGTCGTGCGCGGACCCGACGCGCTACGAGGCAGGCGCGGTCTTCGCGCGGCCATGACGTTCGCGATCCTCGCCGCGCCGTTGTTCCTCCTCGCGACGCCGCCGCCGCCGCCGCCATCGCCATCGCCATCGCCGTCGTCAGCGCCCGCGCCCGCGCCCGCGGCCGAGCCCGGGTCTACGCCCGCGAGCATGAGCACGAGCGAGGCACCGGCAACCGCCGAGCTGGCGGCTCCGTCGCCCGCCGTCCCCGATGCGCGCCCGCGCACCGCCTTGAACGACATCTTCTTCGAGGCGCTCGGGAGCGGTCTCCTCTACTCACTCAATTACGAGCGCATCCTCGACAAATGGAATGTCGGCCTTCGCGCCGGCGCGAGCTATTTTACTTATGCCGTCTCCAGCTACAACAGGAGTGGCAATCTCACGCTGATCTCGTTTCCGATCGTCGCAAGCTACTACTACGGTCTCCGGCGCGGCCATCATCTGCAATTTGGCCTGGGCGCCACTCTCCTCTACACCGGGGTCGCGACCGATTCGCTCGGGACGAGCTTCGATGCGGAGCGCTCGGGCGTGGGCCTCGCCGCCTCCGCCGTCGTCGGCTACCGCTACATGCCGCGAGATGGCGGCGTCTCGTTCGGCATCGGCTTCACGCCCCTCGTCCGCGCGAGCAAGTTCCTTCCCTGGGGCGGCGCGAACGTGGGCTACGCGTTCTGAATGGCGGCGCGCTTCGCCGCCTCGCTGTTCCCGCTCCTCGTCACGCCGCGCCGCGCCGCGCCGCGCCGCACGTCGCTCTCGGATGCACGGCCCCCGCGAAGCCGGTCGTCGTCCCGCGCGACGAGGCCACCGCGCTCTCCCGCGCCGCGCTCGACACGCTCGAGCGCGAAGCCTGTCCCAGCCTCCTGACGCGTGCGTTTCCGACCTCCGAGCCGCGCGGGACGGTCTCGACAGGCCGTCTCTAGTCCCGACGAGGCCCGCGCCGCCATGATCGGGATGTTAGGGAAGCGTTAAGACGGCAGCTCGGCCGGTCGTCGCCAGCGGCGCGACGCGCGCGGTCGTCTACGGTTCCTCGCCCTTGGTTAGCCCCGCTGGTGACGCGAGCGCGTCTGCACCTCCCTCGCATCTGGCGCACCGTGCGCCCGCCCTCCGGGTGCTCGTGTGGGCCGCCCTCGGAGTGGTCTTCGGCGATATCGGCACGTCACCGCTCTACGCGATGTCGGAGACGGTCTCGTCCCACCTCGCGGCGACGCAGGGCATCAAGAACAAGGTCACGATGCACTTCGGCCAGTTCTATGGCCGGGACGAGGTGCTCGGCTGGACGTCGATGTTCTTCTGGGCGATCGCGCTCGTCGTCACGCTGAAGTACGTCGTCCTCATTCTCCGCGCCGACAACCAGGGCGAAGGAGGGATGTTCTCGATCCTCGCCCTCCTCAAGGCGAAGGCGGCCGAGCTCTTCTCGGTGAGGGGCATGGCGGTCGTCGTGATCATGGCGGTGATCGGCTCGGGGTTGATCCTCGGCGACGGCGTCATCACACCCTCGCTCTCGATCATGTCGGCATGGGAAGGCCTCGAGGTCATCACGCCTCGGTGGTCACCGTTCGTTCCCTGGCTCTCCATCGCCACGCTCGTTTTGCTCTTCGGCATCCAGCGCTTCGGCACGCATCGCGTCGGTTCCATCTTCGCGCCGGCGATGGCGGTTTGGTT
>JAYTOQ010000164.1:0-10808 GCA_043747665.1 Polyangiaceae bacterium
CAGGCATGATGAAGCGAACCCTAGTCGCGAGCGGGCAGACGTGAAAGCCGTTCTGATAGGCTCTGCGGCGATGGTGGAAGGACGGACGCTGGGGCGCACCGGAGTCGCGGTCGAGGGGGTGTCCCTCGGCGGCGAAGGCATTCTCCGCACCCACGGTCGCGAGCGCGAGGCGGTGGTGATGATCCACGAGGCGCTCGCGAGCGGCGTCCGTTACTGCGACACCGCTCCGGCCTACGACGACAGCCAAGAGTATTACGGAGCCGCGTTCCGATCCATGCAGGGTGCACGCGACCGCGTATTCCTCGCCTCGAAGACCCACGAGCGCCGCAAGATCCCCGCGCTCGCGCTCCTCGAAGGAAGCCTGCGCGCGCTCGGCACCGACCACGTCGACCTGTGGCAGATGCACGACCTGCGATCGAAGGCCGACGTCGACGCCATCTTCGCGCCGAACGGCGCCATCGAGGCGGCGGAGGCCGCGAAGAAGGCCGGGAAGATCCGCTTCGTCGGCCTGACCGGCCATCACGACCCCGAGGTGCTGATGAGCGCCATGGAGCGCTACGCGTTCGACTCGGTGCTCGTGCCCATCAACGCCGCCGACCCCTCGCGCATGCCCTTCGTCACCACCGTGATCCCGCTCGCGCGCAAGCTCGGGATGGGTGTCGTCGGCATGAAGGTTATGGCCGCGGGACGCTTGCCTGCCGAAGGCGCCGCCACCGCCGAGGAGTGCATCCGCTACGCGATGGCGCACGCCGACACGCTGATCATCGGCTGCAGCTCGGCCGCCGAGATCCGCGAGAACCTCCGCGTCGGGCGCACCGCAGCGCCGATGACCGTCGAGGAGCAGCGCGCGCTCGAGGCCCGCGTCGCCAAAAAGGCCAGCCGCTACAGCTACTTCAAGGCGTGACCGTGGGCGCGAATCGCGTGCTTTCACGCCGTCGGGTTGCGGCGGCGCCACCGCGGGCAGAAGATCAACATATGCGTCGTCTCGCGCTCGGAAGCGCTCTCTTCCTTCTCCTCGTCGTCGCGTGCGGCTCGTTCTCATCGACCACGCCCGAGTCCGGGACCGAGCATGGCGGGGCCGGAGAAGGCGGCCCGAGCGACGCGGCCGGCGACGCGACGTCTCCCGAGGCCGATGCGAGCCACCTCGCCGATGCCGGACCCGACGGGGGCGATCTGGCGTGCACGGTCTTCGACAGACTGCCTGACGCCACCACCGGATGGGGTACCGCCATCGCCGGCACGGGTGGCGCGCTCACGTTCGGCAATCGGGATGGACGGGGCGCGCTCCACTTGCACGTCGACGCGAACAATCAACGTGTCGCTCTCGTCCACGACGTGTCGCTGGGGATTTCGGGCACAACCACCATCGAGACGGACTTCATCGCTGCAACGACCCCCGCCCCATCGGGATCGCTCGTGGAGCTTCTCGTGCTCGAGTGCAGCAATCCCAGGTTGAAGATCGCGCTCGAGGTGGCGCCTTCCGGCGCGCTCCTCGTCGAGTCGACACCGAGCACGGGGGAGATCCTACTCGGGTTGCCGACGAACACCTGGCGAACCCTGAAGTTCGTCGTCACAGGCAACTCCTTTCATGTCGAGCTCGGCGCCCAGGTGTTTTCGCAACACACGATGCTCTCTACGTTCGCCAACGCGTCGGGTTGCACCGTGTCTGTCGGGGCGAACGCCATCGGCAATATCGTCGCGGTCACGGTCGACTACTCGCGCGCCTGCATTCGCTGAGACGTCGAGGTCCTCGGGTCGTTATTTTGCCACCGGCTGGCCGTCGACCCACTTGTAGAAGCCTTCGCCGGTCTTCTTGCCGAGCTTACCTGCGCGCACCATCGAACGGAGGATCGCGGGCGGGCGGAACTGATCGCCGATCTCCTTCGTGAGGTGATCGAGGATGGCGAGACGCACGTCGAGGCCGACGAGATCGGTGAGCTTCAGCGGGCCCATGGGATGCCGGTAGCCGAGCTCCATGCCGCGATCGATGTCCTCGGCGCTCGCCACGCCCATCTCGAGCATGCGCATGGCCTCGGCCCCGAGGATTACGCCCAGGCGGCTCGTGGCGAAGCCGGGCACGTCGCGCACGACGATCGGCGTCTTGCCGAGGCCCTTCGCGAAATCGACCGCGCGCGCGATGGTGGCGTCGCTCGTCGACAGGCCGCGCACCACCTCGACGAGCTCCATCACCGCCGGCGGGTTGAAGAAGTGGAGCCCGACCGTGCGCTCGGGGACACCGAGCTTGGCGCCGAGCTCGGTGATCGAGAGCGACGATGTGTTGGTGCCGATGAGCGCATGCGGGCCGAGGACGTCGAGGAGCGGCTTCAGCACGCCGAGCTTGAGCGTCATGTCCTCGGGGACCGCCTCGATCACGATGTCGGCGCCCTCACACGCATCCTTCGCGCCTGATGGGCCCGACGCGGCGGAGAGGCGGTTCATCGCCTGGTGGCGCTGATCGCCGGTGATCTTGCCCTTGCCGAGGAGCTTCTCGAGCTGTGCGCCGATTCCCTTCACCGCAGCGAGCGCTCGGCCTTCGGCAGCGTCGAAGAGGCGCGTGGTGTGGCCGCTCTGGGCGCAGACCTGCGCAATCCCCTGGCCCATCGTCCCGGTTCCGAGGACGGTCACATGCAGAGAGACAACCTTGGCCCTCGTATTTCCCGGGTCCGCGCTCATTCGTCGGTGCTCCTTTGTTTTGTGGGTTACGGCGCGGGAGCATAGTCTAAGAGGCGGTGGCGCGGATTCTCTTGGTCGACGACAGCGCGAGCGCGCGTGCGCTCCTGGGCGTCCGCTTGCGTGAGAAGGGGCACGAGGTCGAGGAGGTCGCGCACGCCGCCGACGCCGCGGAGATGGCGCTCCACCACCCGCCGGATGCCGTCGTCACCGATCTGTGGATGCCCGGCATCTCGGGCCTCCAGCTCTGTCGCCTCCTGCGCGCCGAGCCGGCCACCGCCACGGTGCCGGTGGTGCTGCTCACCGCTTCGGATGATCGTCGCTCGCGCTTCTGGGCGCGTCATGCCGGCGCCACCGCGTACGTCACGAAGACCGAGATCGATCGCCTCACCGACGTGCTCGGAGACCTGACCTCCTCGCCGAAGACGCGCCCGCCGCCCGCCGCGCATCCGCCGGTGGTCACCCGCGGCAACGTCCAGGAGCGGCTCTCGCAGCTGCTCGATGCGTCGCTCTTCGAGTCGACCATCGCCGGCGAGGTGCGCGCGCTCTCGCAGAAGGCCGAGGAGCTCGAGGTGCTGTTCGGTGATCTCTGCACGCTCGCCTCGGAGATCGCCGGTTATCGCTGGCTCGCGCTGACCACCGACAGCGAGCCCGCACCGCACGTCAAGTACAAGACCCGGCTCTTCATCCACACGCATCCCGATCTCAAGGACGTCGCCGAGCGCGAGGCGCGTGACTCGCTCGGCGTGGCGCCGCCGCCCGAGCGACGCAAGCCCGACGAGGGCGACGCGTTCTTCCTCACCGACAAGCGCGCGGTGGAGGCGGAGTGGTCCACGGCGCCCATTCTCTTGCCGGTGCGCTTCGGCAGCGTGGCGATGGGGCAGATCGCGCTCGCGCCCAGCCGTCGCGGCGCTTCCCACGAGGATCGTCGACTCATCCAGATGATGGCCAACGAGCTGGGCGGCCCGCTGCGGATGGCCGCGCTCGTCGCCGAGGCGCGGCGTCTCGCGTCGACCGACACGCTCACCGGGCTGCTCAATCGACGCGCGTTCGTGGAGCGCATCGAGAAGGCCCGTGCCCTCAGCGACAAGCAGCTCTTTCCGATCAGCACGCTGCTGCTCGACGTCGATCATTTCAAGAAGGTGAACGACACGCTCGGACACGACGCGGGAGACGCGGTGCTCCAGGGCGTCGCGCGCGTGCTGTCGAACATGGCGCGCAAGAGCGACTTCGTCGCGCGCTGGGGCGGCGAGGAGTTCGTGGTGTGCCTCACCGCGACGGCGGAGGCCGGCGCGCGCATCGCTGCCGAGCGCGTTCGCCGCGCCATCGCCGAGGCGCGCTACGTGCTGCCCAATGGCAAAGAGCACCGCGCCACGGCGTCGGTCGGGCTGGCCAGCGCCGAGAACACGTCCTGGGACATCCACGAGCTGCTCGGACGCTCCGACAAGGCCATGTACGCCGCCAAGCATCGCGGTAGAAATCGCGTGGAGATTGCATGAATCGATCGCGTGTTCTCCTGAGGAGCGCCCTGGCGGGCGTCGCCATGATCGCGCTCACCGGCTTCGCGCCTTCCGCGCACGCGCAGGCCACCGGAGCCGCGGATACCGCCGTCAGCACGCCCGCCGCCACGAAGCCTGCCGCCACGACGCCCGCAGCAGGCGCGCCTGCGACGCCGCCTGCTACGACGGCCAACGCGCCGGCCGCCCTGGGTGCCTCCGACGTCACGCTCGACGCGCCGGCGCCGAGTCATCGCACGGCGTGGCCGTGGATCATCATCGGCACGGGCATCGCGCTGGTGGTCACGGCGACCGTGCTCGAGGTGCATGCGGTCTCGGAGGACGACCAGCGCCAGACCGCGGAGATCAAGTTCACCGGCCTACCGCAGGGCGATCCGCAGCGTCAGCCGCTGGTCGACCAGGCCGACTCACACGCCAAGTCGGCGACGACGTCGCGCACCGAGGCGCTGATCATCGGCAGTGTCGGCTTCGTCGCCATCGCCGGCGCCGTCGTGCTGTGGTTCGTCGAGGGCAGCTCGAGCGAAGCTCCCTCGGCGACGACCGCCTCGCGTGCGACGCGCATCAAGCCCTCGATCATCCCGAAGCTCGCGCCTGGTTACGCGGGCGCGATGCTCGGCGCTTCGTTCTGATCGGCCACGCTTCCGCCGACCAGGTGACTTTGCGTGCACTCTGCAAGGAGTGGGCAGGTCCCTGCGAGGGGACGTCACCGTGGAATGCCGACGGTGAGGACCCGAATCGTGGCGCGCTCGCGTGATCTCGCGCAGTTGCGGACGATTAGGACCCGAATCGTTGAGCCGACCGAAAAGCGTGCTCCCTCCACCCGCCAAGGGCGGCAGGCGTGATCACGCGTCCGTGTAGATCTCGCCCTTCGCGCCGTCCATCGTGATCACGGTGCCCTTCGCGAGCACGACGTCGGCATCGGCCGCGTCGGCGGTCGAGTCGCGCCACACGGTCAGGCAGTCCTTCGCGTAGTCGACGCGCATCGGCGGGCAGCTCGCGATGCACGGCTTGCCGAGGCTGCGCGCGACGATGGCGGCGTCGCCGGTGATCCCGCCGCGCGTCGTGATGATGCCGGCGGCGACGCGCATTCCGGGGACGTCCTCGGACGTGGTCTCGATGCGCACCAGGATGACCGACGTCCCCAGCGCGGCGAGCGCCACCGCGTCCTCCGAGCGGAAGACGATCGCTCCCGTGGCGGTTCCGGGGCTCGCGCCCACGCCCTTCGCGAGGAGCTCTCGAGCCATGGCTACTTCCTCCCCGAGACGCGCTCGCGCACGTCGGTGTCGGACTTCTCCGTCGCGTCGCTGTCGTCGCTGTCGTCGCTGTCGTCGTCGTCGAGCTCGTCGTCGTCGGTGGCCTCGCTGAGCACCGAGCGCAGCTCGAGGAGCGCGTTCCCGCACTTGCAGCGCTTCGGGATCGTGCGCTTGAAGTAGACGCGCTCGCAGCGCGGGCAGACGCGCGCGTCGGGCTCGTACGAGATGGTCTTGCCGGTGATCGCGTCCTTCTTGCCGACCACCTGGAGCGGCTCGAGGTCGATGAGCATGCCCGCATGCGGGTTCGCGCCCGGTAGCTTGCCGAGGACGAGCTCGCTGATGTCGACCACCTTCGGAATGCGGGCGAGCGCCTCCTTCACGATCCAGCCCGCGGCCTCGGGGTGCGCCTTGACCGGCACCTTGAAGGTCCAGGGGGAGCCCGACTCGTCCTTGCCGGCGACGACGAGCGCGAGGTTGCCCGACTCCCACGAGATCTGGGAGACGTTCGACCACGGCATGCGCCGCACTTCGCCCTTCTCCATCGCGATGCCCGGAGCACCGACGCGCAGCGGCGTCTCGCTGCTGGTGCCGACCCAGATGGTCGCCCCGGTCAGCACTGCGCCGGCGGCGATCAGGTACGAGGGGATCGGCTTCAGCTTCTCGTCAGCCTCGAAGACGTGGCCGTAGACGTAGCCCCACGTGCCGGCACCGAGCGCCGTCGCGCCGAGGCCACCGAGGATGCGCACGAGCCACGGGTTGAAGGCGCTCTGCGCGACGAAGCGGCGCTCCTGTCGGTGCGGCCCCTTGTCCTTCTTCTTCTTCATGGCTTTTCCTCGAGGCGCGACAGCTCGTCGTACAGGTGTGCCGCGCTCTTGATGCCGAGATGGAAGTTCTCGAGATCGATCCATTCGTTCGGAGCGTGCGCGTTCTCGTCGGGCTGTCCGAAGCCCATGAGCAGACAAGGCTTGCCGGTGGCGTCGGCGATGGTGCGTACGAACGGGATCGAGCCGCCCTCGCGGATGAACACCGTGGGTCGACCAAATGCCTTTGCGAAAGCCCTTTTCGCGATCTCGAACACCGGGTGATCGGTGGGCGCGAGGTAGGGCCGACCGCCGTGGCTGATCTCGACGCGCGTCTTCACGCCGGGCGGCGCGACCTTCTCGAGGTGCGCGCCGACGAGCTTCGCGATCTCGTCGGGATCCTGATCGGGCACGAGGCGGCAGGTGATCTTCGCCATCGCGCGCGCCGGGATGATGGTCTTCGAGCCCTCGCCCGAGAAACCGCCCGAGATGCCGTTGCAGTCGAGGGTGGGCCGCGCCCAGACGCGCTCGAGGGTGGTGAAGCCCTTCTCGCCGACGGTGCTCGGTGATCCGGTCGAGGCGAGCCACTCCTTCTCGTCGAAGGGGAGGCCGGCGATCTCCTTGCGCTCGACCTCGGTGAGCGCGATCACCTTGTCGTAGAAGCCGGGGACCGCGATCTTGCCGTCGGCGTCGTGCAAGGACGCGATCATACTCGCGAGCGCGTTGACCGGGTTGGCGACGCCGCCGCCGAACGACCCGGAGTGGAGGTCCTGCTTGGGACCGGTCACGTGGATCTCGAGGATGGCGAGGCCGCGCAGGCCGACGCACAACGACGGGATGCCGCGACCGAACATCGCCGTGTCGCTCACGCACACGAAGTCCGCCGTGAGATCGGCGGCGTGCTCGCGCATGAGGCCGTCGAGGTTGTCGGAGCCGATCTCCTCTTCGCCTTCGACGATCAGCTTCAGGTTGATGGGCAGCTTCTTCATCGTGGCGAGGAAGCTCTCGATGGCCTTCACGTGGATCCAGACCTGGCCCTTGTCGTCGACGACGCCGCGGCCCCACATGCGACCGTCACGGATGGCCGGCTCGAACGGCGGCGACACCCACTCCTCGAGCGGGTCGATGGGCTGCACGTCGTGATGCCCGTACACGAGCAGCGTGGGCTTGCCGGGCGCGTGCATGAACGACGCGAAGACCGCGGGATGACCGGGCGTCTCCCACATCTCGGCGCGATCCGCCTTCAGCCGCTGGAGCTCCTTCATGAGGTGCTCGGCGTTCTTCCGCATGTCGGCCTTGTGGACCGGGTCGGACGAGATGGCGGGGATCTTCACCCACGTCTGCAGCTCCTCGACGAAGCGTGCGCGTTGGTCATCGATGAACTGGAGCACCTGATCCATGGCTTGCCCCTTCTAGCGTCACTTCGAGAGGACCGCGAGCGCCTCCTTCAGGAGCTCCGGCAGCGGCGTTTCGCCGATCTTCGCGCTCAGCTGCTCGACGGCGCGATCGGCCTCGACCTGGCGGTAGCCCATGTTCACGAGCGCGCGCGCGAGGAGATCGCCCGTCGAGGACGACGCGGCGCTCACCGGGCCGGCGTTCGCGACCGCCGTGCCGCGCGGCCCCGCGGCCTCGAGGATCGCAACCTTGTCTTTCAGCTCGAGGAGGAGACGCTCGGCGGTCTTCTTGCCGATGCCCGTGATGCTCGTGAGCTTCGTCAGCTCTTTTCTTGCGATCGCCTGTCCCAGGTCGGGCGCGGGGAGCGCGCTCAGGACCGCGATGGCGGTCTTGGGCCCGACGCTGCTCACGCCGATCAGCGTGCGGAACGCCACGCGGTCGCCTTCGCTGGCGAAGCCGAAGAGCGAGAAGATGTCCTCGCGCACGTGGGTGTGGACGAAGAGCGTCGAGCGCCCGTCGCCGTCGGTGGGGGCACGGCCGACGGTCCCGAGCGGAACGACGAGCTCGTAGCCGACGCCGTTGACGTCGATGACGACGTTGCCGTCGTCTTCCTGGGTCACCTTCCCGGTGAGCCGCCCGATCATCCCCGCACTCTACGCGATTTCAGTGCGAGTTCAGTTCTGCTTCGCGCCTTGTACGATCCAGCGCCGGACGATGTCTCGCTGCGCGACTTCGAGGAGGCTCTCGTTCTTGGGCATCTTGGGCATCGAGAGCTGGCAGGAGCCACCGGTGCACTGCGCATCGAGCGCGCACTGGCTGCCGTCCATCTTCCGCATGAGATAGCTGGCGCGCGGATCACCGGCCTTCACGAACGGCATCGTCTGCAGCTCGTCGCCGCGGACGTCGACGATCGCGCTGTAGACGCGCGCGGCATCCTTGCCGAGGAAGACGCCGTTCGCGCGCCCGGTACTCGACCCGTGACACGTCGAGAACGCGCATGATTGGCCGAAGATCGGCATCACGTCGTTGGCGAACGAGACCACGGGGGCAGCGGTATCGAACCCCGCGGGCGCCTGGTAATCGTCGCACGTCGGTCCGCCTCCGGAGCTCGACGTGCAACTGATCGCGACCGCAGCAAGCGCGGCGGTCACGGTGAAAAAAGCGAGACGCATCCCGCCTATCTAGCACTCAATGACGGCGACGACGCGCGCGGGCGATCGACAGCGCGAGGTAGCCGAGGCCGGCGCCGATCCAGAGCGTGCCGCCGCCGGTGCCGCCAGTCGTGGAGCACGAGAACGACTCGCTGCCGCCGCCGCTGCGTGCCGCGGCCTGGTCGCGCGGGGCAGTGCCTACCTGGCTGCAGCCGTCCGACGAGTAGACCGGGCACTGCGGCTGGTTCAGCTCCTTGGTGAGCTGGCGCACGTTGGAGAGAAGCGCCTGATCCTTCGAAGCCGTCATGACGAGGTCGGCATCGAGCGCAGCGTGCGCGAGGTCGGCGCGGATGCGCGTGACGCGCGAAGCATTCGCGGGGACGCCGTGGAAGAGCGTGTCGAGGTCTTCCCGGCGCGCCTGCACGGCGGTCTTCGTGATGGTGCCCTGCGCGTCCTTCACCGGGAGGTAATCGACCTGTGCGGACGCCTCCTCGGGATCGAGCGCGGGCCCGCCGTCGAGACCGTTGGTGGGTCCGCCGGGATAGCCCGGGTAGCCGTTGTAGTAGTTACGGAGCACGGAGCTCTCGATCTGACCGCGATTGACGGTCGTCGAGCTCTCCGTCTCCCACGCGCGTCCCGCTGCGGCGGCAGCCTTCGCGGTGCGGAGGTCGACGTAGTCGCTCTTGCTCGCCGTCCAGTCCCAACCGATGTCGGCGGTGGGGATGAAGAAGCTCGGGAAGTTCTGCGGCTCGTAGCGACCTTCGCCGATGACCCACAGAGAGATGCCCACCGTCGCGCCGGTTCCGGCCGCGACCATGCGCAGCGGAAGGACGGCGCTCGCGCCCTTGGTGGTCACGCGAACCGGCCGCATGTCGGTGACGTTCTTGCCGGGCAACAGCTTCAGCGCGAGGAAGTCGAACTGCTCGGTGACGTACTTATCGACGACCGGCTGCACGTCGGCGGGGATGCTGAAGCCGTTCTTCGAAAGCCACTGCTCGAGGGCGGTCGCGTCGGTGGCCTTGAGCTGCACGGTCTCGTAGGGGCCGACCACCTCCTGCTTCGTGACCACCACACCCGGTGCGGCGCCGGCGTCAGCGGCGGATGGAGAGGCGGAGCCGCTGAACGAGGTGCCGCCGCCGCGGTTGTTGCAGGTCGGCGCCGCGGGACAGTTGAGCGGCGGCGCGAGGATGCTCGTCCTCGTGTTGTTGTCGAGCGTCTGGAAGACGACGTCCGCGCTGAGGCCGACGTCGACCGTGCCCGAGATCGGCAGCACCCACGCGAAAGACGAGGGGCTGCCGGAGTACTTGATCTGGTCGTAGAGCGTCGACTGGTCCTGCGCGATGGTGAGGATCATGCGGTGGTCGGTGACCACCGACGGGTTCTCGCTCGGCGAAGGCGGGGGAGAGAAGCAGCCGCCACATGCGCTCGCTTGGCGCTCGAGGGCGTAGCTCGACGTGAGCGCGGCGACGGTCGCCACGGCGATGATCAGGGTCTTGCGCATCGGTCACCTCGGAAGGAAGGAACGGAGGGAGTCTACGAGGCCCTTCAGCAGCCCGCGTGCCACGCCGCGAACACGCGGAAAGCATCCTGGTTTCTTGCGAGGAATGGGAATGCGACGAGGCTGCCCTCCGACCCGCCGATCGCCTTCGGCGCAAGCTGGCACACGCGCTCGGAGAGCCGAGCCCGGTGCTCGAAAAGCGACGCGCACATGAACACGCGTACCGTTTTTGTTGCCGCTCGTGACCGGCTCGGGGTAGAAACCCGGCACTTCACTAGCTTGAGCTTCTACCCGCGGCGCGCGCACCTTCGGTGTTCGCGCCGTGAGTGTTTAAGCCGCAGGACGCGGCGCGGGGGTGGGGGCAGGGGCCGGCGCAGGCGCGCGCAAGGCGGCGGCGGCGAGCAGGCAGAGGACCGGCGTCGCGACCATGTGATAGCGGTCCTCGCCGAAGAAGATGGCGTGCGTCAGCACCGTCGTCGCCAGCAGCGACACCGCCATGAGCAGCGCGGGCGGCATGGTGGGGC
>JAYTOQ010000165.1:0-21606 GCA_043747665.1 Polyangiaceae bacterium
TGCTCCAGAAGCACCTCAACTCCATGCGCCGCATCTACGGCGACGACTCACCGTTCGTGCATCCTTGGCGCGCCGACGACCTCGAGCCGTACCACTATACGATCGTCGTCAACGGACGCATCCGCTACACCGGCGATTTCGCGCGGCCTGTTCGCTACGAGGAGGACCGCAGACGGAGCCGCAGCCGGACCTGCGCCGCTGCCTAGTCGGTGTCGGTCGCCGCGAGGATCGCCACGCTGCCGCCACCCGGGCGCACCGCAAGGAGACCGATGTCCCACGCGATGTCGTGCCACCACCCGCCCGCGCTCGACGCCGCGCCGAACACCAGGAATTGCGCCGACGGCGCACGCGCATCGATCTCCGCAGGAGTCGCGGTCGCAGGCGCATCGATCAACGCGCCGAGCGACGTCCACGCAGCACGGCGACCATAGGCGCCGCCCAGGCCCGACGAATACGCGCCACCGTTGGCCGCCGCCGCGAAAAGCGCGCCCCACACTGCATCCGCGCCCGTACGCTCCGCATGAAGCGCCTCCGGCGTGACCGCGCAGTCGAGCGGAAGCGCACGGAGGAGCCATCGTCCCGGCGATGCATCGAGCGCCGGCTCCAGACGAAACACCTTCGCCTCCGCTTTGCCATTCGAACCGGTCGTCCACGGGACGATCGCTTCGCGCAGACGCGCCTCAAACGCCGGATCGTCTTCGCGCATCGTCCGCGGCGCGACGTGCTCTCCCGGCGGCGGGATCGTTCGTGTCGACTGCGGGCCGCTCTCGAGCCGCGCCACCGCCTTCGAGATGGCATTCGCGCCATACATCGGCATGTACGTCGGCGCCTCGCTCTCCGCTTCGAGCATCGTCAGTGGCATGCCGCCAAGCGGATGCTTCTCGTCGACGAGTTGCGCATGGAACGACACGATGGGCGTCTCGCGATCGAGCGACGTGCCACGGAGCACCATCTCGTGGATCCAGCACGCGAGCACCTCGGTGTGCTCCTTCCTCCCGCCCAGGCGCGTGACGGCGGCCGTCAGCGCATCCTTCGTTTGCCCATGGCCGAGTCGCGACGCGAACGCGCGGACGCGCATTTCATGGGGCCGCGGACGCTGGACGCTGCGCACGCGGTCTTGCGCGAGCAGCGCAAGGAGGCCCTCGATGTGATCAGAGCCCGGCGTCAACGCCAGCACTTCTTCGACGTGATCCGCTACGGCCTCGTACGGGATCCTGGCGTCGCCCGACACGTCGCAGCCCTTCTCGATGGCCGCCGCCAGCTCCAGGAGATCGCCGGTTCGCTTCTCGCGGTTCCAGCGATCGACGGTGGCGTACGCTTGGTTCACGTCCTCCGGACGCTCCAGACTGCGCAGGCTCGCGACGATTCCTTCGATCTCGTTCGGCATCAGCTCCGCCAAGGTGCCCGCTCAGACGAGCGTAGTCAACGCGCCTCGCAAGAAGTCACGTGCGACCACCACGTCATGCACCTCGTCGGGCCCGTCGGCAATGCGGGCCGATCGCGCGAAGCGATACCAGGTCGCAAACGGCATGTCCTCGCTGTAGCCGAGCGACCCGTGCATCTGGATCGCGTCGTCCATCACCTGACAGAGCAGGCGCGCCACATGGTTCTTCGCCATCGACGAGTAAGGCCGCGCTTCCTTGTCGAGGCCCTTCTCGAGCATCGACGCGCAATGCAGCGTCATCAGGTTGCCCGCGTGAATGCCGGCCACGGCGTTCGCGAACATTACCTGGATCATCTGATGGTGAGCGAGCGTCTTGCCGAAGCTCTCGCGCGTGGTCACGTACGCCTTGCACATCTCGAGCGCGCGATCGGCCCAGCCGAGCCACCGCATGCAGTGCGTGAGTCGCGCCGGAACCAGGCGGGCCTGCGCAAGACGGAAGCCGTCGCCGACGTCACCGAGGATCGCGTCCTTCTTCACGCGGACACTGTGAAAGCGGAGCTCCGCCTCGCGATGCTGCAAGATCGGCGGGCTCATCACCGGCACGTCGCGCACGTGCTCCACGCCCTCGGCCTTGCGATCGACCACGAACATCGACGCGCCGCGCGAGCGATCCTCCGACGTGCGCGCCATCACGATGAGGAACGACGCGTCGCCGCCGCCCGTCGTGTACCACTTGTGCCCGTCGATGACCCACGAGTCACCGTCATCCGTAGCGTGCGCACGCGTCTTGAGGTTCGACGGATCAGCACCGGCGCCCGGCGCCGGCTCCGTCATCGCGAAGCCGCTCGTGATCTCGCCGCGCGCGAGCGGCGCGAGCCACTTCTCGCGCACCGCCGGCGACGCCGAGCGCAGCAGCAGATCCATGTTGCCCTGATCGGGTGCATCGCAGTTGAAGCAGGCGGCGCCGACGGGCGAGCGACCCATCTCGCGGAAGAGCGCGCACATGCCCATGATCCCGAGACCGAGGCCGCCGTGCTCCTTCGGGAGATGCGGGACGAACAGGCCGTCCTCCCGCGTCAGCTTGCGCAGCGCATTCAGCGTGTCGCGTTTCTTCGTCTTGTCCTCGTCGAGGATCTTCGCCTCGTTGGGGATGACGTGGGTGTCCACGAAGGCGCGGACACGGACGCGGAGTGCCGCGAGCTCGGGAGGTAGGTCGAAGCTGATCACCCGCCCAGGATAGCGAAACGGAGGCGCGCGCGTGTTAGCTTCCGCGCTCGATGGCGCTCACCGCACCGACGAGTACCCGAGAGCCCCGCGACGCCCACAAGCTCGACAACGCAGCGCTCCTGCGCTGGCTCGTCGACAACGTCGATGCCTGTCGCGGCGCGACCCGCGCGACGGTGCGTCAATTCAAGGGCGGCCAGTCCAACCCGACGTACTGGGTCGGCGTCGAAGGCGTCGCGTCGTCACCCGCCGGCGAGCTCGAGCTCGTCCTCCGCAAGAAGCCGCCTGGCGATCTCCTTCCCTCCGCGCATGCCGTGGAGCGCGAGTATCGCATCATGAAGGCGCTCGACGGCACCGGCGTCCCCGTCCCAAAGGCGCTCAGCCTGTGCGACGACGCCCGCGTGATCGGTACGCCGTTCTTCGTGATGAGGCACGTCGACGGTCGCATCTTCTGGGACCCCACGCTGCCCGAGCTCGCCGCCCGCAACGACGAGCGCGCCGACGTCTACCGCGATTATGTCCGCGTGCTCGCCAACCTCCATCAGGTCGACCACGCGAAGGTCGGCCTCGGCGACTACGGCAAGGTGGGCGGTTACGTGGCACGCCAGGTCGATCGCTGGTCGAAGCAGTACGAGGCATCGCGCACCAGCGCGATCCCCGCGATGGAGGCGCTCCTCGCCTTCGTCCGCAGCAAGACGCCCGCGAGCGACGAGACGACGCTCATCCACGGCGACTACCGCATCGACAACATCATGTACTCGAAGGAGTCGCCTCCAAAGGCGATCGCCGTGATCGATTGGGAGCTCTCCACGCTCGGGCATCCGGTCAGCGACCTCGCCTACGCGTGCATGGGTTACCACCTCAACCTGCCAGGCCGTGGTGGGCTCGCCGGCGTCGACGTCGCGGCGCTCGGGATCCCCAACGAGGCGGGGATGGTCGATGCGTACTGCGCGCTGACCGGCCGCCCGACGATCGCCGACTGGCCTTATTTCATGGCCTTCGGCATCTTCCGCCTCGCTGCCATCGCGCAGGGCGTCTTCAAGCGCAGCCTTCAGGGCAACGCGAGCTCCGACAACGCGAGCAGCTACGGGGCCGCCGTCACGATGCTCGCCGAGCTAGGCTGCTCCATCGCGGCCATCGAAACCACGAGCACATCATGAGCGACGACTTCCACGCGTTTCGAGACGTCCCCAAGACCGGCGTCATCTACGTCACGAGCGAGGCGTCGAAGCTCGGCTTCTCGTCGGCGGATCCCGACTGGTGCAACCTTGGTCAAGGCCAGCCCGAGACCGGTGACCTGCCCGGCGCGCCCGCGCGCATCCACGACGTCACGATCGCCGCTGATGATCAGGAGTACGCGCCCGTCGCCGGCCTCCTCGAGCTGCGCGAGGCAGTAGCTGCACTCTACAACCGTCTCTACCGCAAGGGCCTCGCGTCCCAGTACACCGCGGAGAACGTGTGTATCTCCGGCGGAGGACGTGCCGCGCTCACGCGCGCCGCCGCGAGCCTGGGCAGCATCAACCTCGGACATTTCCTCCCCGACTACACCGCCTACGAGGAGCTCCTCGATATCTTTAAGGCGTTCACGAGCATTCCCATCCTGCTCGAGGGCGACAAGGGGTACAGCTTCAGCGCCGAGGACCTCAAGCGCGAGATCACCGGTCGCGGGCTCTCCGCCCTGCTCCTCTCGAACCCGTGTAACCCCACCGGCAAGCTGATCGCTGGCGAGGAGCTCGACAGGTGGGTGCATGTTGCACGCGATCTCGACTGCACGCTGCTGCTCGACGAGTTCTACTCGCACTACATCTATCGCGGCCGCCCCGGACAGCTGCCCGTCGAGAGCGCCGCGCGCTACGTGAAGGACGTCGACAGGGATCCGGTGGTGATCTTCGACGGCTTCACCAAGAACTGGCGCTATCCCGGCTGGCGCATCACGTGGGCGCTCGCGCCGAAGAGCATCGTCGAGCGCTTCGCCAGCGCCGGATCGTTCCTCGACGGCGGGGGCTCGAAGCCGCTGCAGCGCGCGGCCATCCCGCTGTTCGAGGAGGACTACGTCATCAAGGAGACGATGGCGATCCAGAACGCATTCCGCGAGAAGCGCGACCGCATGCTGTCGCGCCTCGAGCGCATGGGTGTGCGCTTCGATCGCGTCCCTGACGGCACCTTCTACGCCTGGGGCAACGTCGCGAGTCTCCCCGCCCCACTGAACGACGGAATGGGGCTGTTCCGCGCCGCGCTGGCGAAGAAGGTGATCACGGTGCCGGGCGAGTTCTTCGACGTCAACCCTGGCAAGCGCCGCCATGGTCGGGCGTCGCGCTTTCGCGACTACGTGCGCTTCTCGTTCGGTCCTTCGATGGAGAACATCGAGCGTGCGCTGACGCGGCTCGAGGAGCTCGTCGCCGCACCACCTCCGCCGTTCGCGTGAGCTCGAGCGCTCGCGAGGCGGCGGCCCGCGCCGGCACGACGTTCGCAATCTCGAACGCATGGACCACCGCTGGGACGAGATGCTTCAGGCCGAGCACAGGCGCCGCGTCGAACAGAGCCGCTATGACAACGGACCGATCGCACGCGACCGCGACGTCGAGCGCCGCGATCAGCTCGAGTACGCACGCCGCCGCGTGAACAAGAGCCCGTGGGAGATCGGAGCCGCGCACTGGGATCAGCGCGACCTCTACACGCGGAACAACCACACCGACGACTCCGGCTACGCGCGCGGCCCGAGCGCGCACCCGACGGAGGGAAGCTACGCATACGCTCGCGACGACGCGCCGCCCAAGAGTCAGCGCTTCGACGCGGACGGCCCCAGCATCTACGAGCGCGAAGCGTGGCCCTGGCTCAACTACGAGCGCGTGCAGCCCATCACAGCCATCGAAGGCGAAGGCCTCTGGGGGCGCGTGAAGCACCAGGCGCAGGTTGTGGCGGGCAAGCTCACCGGACATCCGCACGAGCACAAGGGGCCGAAGGGGTGGCGGCGCGCAGACGACGTGATCCGCGAGGACGTCTGCGAGGCCATGGCGTACCACGACCATCTCGACGCGAGCGACATCGAGGTCGAGGTGAAGGACGCCGAAGTCACGCTGAAGGGCACGGTGAAGGACCGGGGGTCCAAGCGCGTCGCCGAGCTGCTCGCCGAGCATGTCAGAGGAGTGCTCGACGTCCACAACCGCCTGACCGTCCGGAAGGACGACGACGAGCTCGCGTTCACCGCGCCGGTTCCGGCATTCTGAGCGCGCGGGCCACCGCGCTATTTCAGCTTCGTTTCGCACAGGGCGACGCACATGCGGTCGCCCTGCTTCTCGCAGATCGTCCGGAGCATCCGGACTTCCTCGCGGGACGCTTTGCCGTCGAGCACCTTCGGCTCGAGCGCCTTTCGCGCAGGCTCGTACTGCATCTTGAGGACGAGATCGCGCGCGCGGGCGAGCTCGGAGTCGGGCTCGGTGTGAACCTGACCGACCGCGGCGCTCGCGACCGAGCCAAGAGGTGCCGCGGAAGGGGCGCCGCCGTCGTACTTGATCTTGCGCCCCAGCTTGCGGCCGCACGCATCGAGGCAGGCGGTATCGCCTTGCTGCTGGCAGATCTTCACGAGCAGCTCGGTCTCGTCCCGCGTCGCGTCTTCGCCGAGGGCCGTGCGCTCGAGCACGAGCCTCGCCATCCAGATCTGGCCGTTCGCCTCGAAGACCCTCGCCTGCTCGTACGGCGGCTGCTTGTCGAGGTTGCCGGCGTCGGCGAATTGCGCGACGGGCGTCGCGTTGAAGGGCGCCGCCGGCGGTACCGGTTCGCGCGCGCTCGGAATGGCGGTCGCGCCGTCGAACGCATCCGGATCGGGCGGCGGCTCCTTGGGCTTGCACGCGGTAGCGGCGAGAGCGACCGCGAGGAGCACGCCGAACGTGAGAAGGAGCGGACGCTTCATTGCGGTTTCTTGATCCAGAGCTCGACGTTGCGATCCGACGGCATGCCCGTTCCGTCGTTGGGGAGCCAGCCCGACGTGAGGTCCACGGTCCCGCGGCGGCGGCCCTCCATCGCCACGGCGTCGCCCTCGACGCTGAAATCCAAGGGCGTTGCGCGCATCATCAGCCAGCCGTTGTCCTGATCGTAGATCTCGACGATGCGGAACTCGTGCGGAAAATCGGCGATGGCCGAGGTCATGACCTCCCACCACGCATGACCGCCCGCTGGCGTGAGGGCGCGTACCCGGTTCTCGTGCGAGTGGCCGACCATGCTGAAGACCACGTTCGGGTAGCTCCCGATGAAGCTCGCCCACGCGTCGGGGAGGAGCGCGTCGTCCTCCATGTGACCGAAGGCCCCGCCGTTCACGGTCAGGCTCGCGGTAGCGTGGTGCGACGCGAGGATCACCCACTTGCCGTCGGCCTTGGCCTTGTCGAGCATCGGCTTCAGCGTGCTGTCGATGTACGACTGCTTGATCACCCCCTCGGAGCCGCCCGTTTCGTGAGCGGTGTCGATGACGAGAAAGCGAAACTGCGTGCCCGCGGGATCGAACGTGTAGGTCGCGCGGCCGCTCGCCGCCTGCTCTGGCCCGAGCCCGTGGCCGTCGCCGTTGGCGATGATCTTCGCCATCAGCTCGGGACGCGTGAGGAGCGCTCGTTTCGGATCGGCCACCACCGAGTCGGTGGTGATGGCCCCGTTGATACGGTAGTCGCGCGTCCCTCCGTTGGCCGCCTCACCGATGACCGCCGCCTTGGAGCCGTCGGAGATCTGGAGATTGCCCTGGATGAGCACGTCGTGGTTTCCGGTGTTCCACTTCCACGGCATCAAGAGGCCTTCGGCGACGAAGGGATCCTTGCCGTCGTTGTCTGGACCGGCGACGGGATCATCGACGTCGCCCGAGTCGCACTGCACGAGCGGCGAGCCGCCGAGGATCTGCAGCACCCAGTCCACCTCGTTCGATTGCGCGCTGTCGGAGTTGTCTCCGCCCATCAACGTGAACGCAATGGGATCCTTGCGATGGAACGCGTTGACAGTCCGCACCGCGGCGTTCGTCATGCGGCAGATGTCGGGGTCCTGCGGGCGGAGCGCCGACGCGGTGATGTCCGCCGAGTCGTACACGCCAAGGCGCGTCGGCGACTCGTCGTCGGAGAGCTGGAGATCCGCGATGTGCGCGAAGCGCAGGACGCGCTTCGCGTTGGGCCCGGCGGCGGGAGGCATCGAGTTGTCGATGACGCGCGTGACGTACGGCGCACCGGACGAAGCAGCGAGCTCGCCGAAGCTCTGTCCGATGTAGCTCGCCAGCGCTTCCGGCGTTGCCGCCGGGTTGGGGCCGGCCTTGTATGACTGCCTCGCCTTCGTGGGCAAGAGTGTGGTCTCGACCGTCGTAACCGTCGACGTGAGCGCAGGCATCGCGGCGGGCGCTGGCTTCACGATCTTCCCAGGTGCCGCAGGCGGCCCAGGATCACTCGGTGTCGACGAGCAGGCGATCGCGAAAACCAGGGGGAGCGAGCTGAAAGCTACACGGCGAAGCATGACTCGCAGTGTACCATTCGCGAGCCAACATGCTGTCGCGCCGCGATGTCCTCGTCACCGGTCTCGCCGCAGCGCTCGGCGCCAGCCTGCCCGCATGCGCACGAAGCAAGACGCCGGCCTGGCCGCGTCGCACGAAGTACGAGGGTGTCGATTTCATCGAGCTCTTTCCCGGCGAGACCGACGAGACCGCGCCGCTGGTCGTGGCCATCCACGGCATGGGCGACAAACCCGACAACTGGATCGAGTCCTGGCGAACGTTCCCGGCCAAGGCCCAGATCGTCTTGCCGCGCGCCTTCACGAAGTACGGCGATGGATGGTCGTGGTTCGAATTCAAGGACGGTATGACCGACGCCGAGTTCGGCGCCGAGGTCGGGGGCGCGGAAGACAAGCTCTGGAAGGCGATCGCGAAGCTCGCCGGGCCACGTCGCCTCATCGTCACGGGGTTCTCGCAGGGCGGCATCCTGTCGTTCGCGATGGCCGCGCGTCATCCCGACAAGATCGCGCATGCGTTCCCGGTCTCCGGCTCGTGTCCAGGGCCGCTGCTCCCGAAGGACAAGGCGCGCGCCGCGCCCATCGTCGCGTTCCACGGCACGAGCGACAACGTGCTCGCGTTCAAGTGGGGTCAGGCTGCCGTCGACGCGTTCAAGGCGCAGGGCAACGAGGCGAGCCTCAAGGCTTACCCGGGCGTGGGCCACACCATCACGCCGGAGATGCGCGCCGATCTCTGGGCCGAGCTGCAGAAGGCGTTGCCTCAGGTTGCAGGCAGCGGCTTACCGTAGCCCTGCGCGCGATAGATCCAGCGGCCGGCCATCTCGCGGACGATCATGGTCGTGAGCGCAAGGCTTCCGGCGCGCGGGATCCACTCGCCGACCGGCACCTTGCGGCGAGCGCGATAGTCGACGGCGAGCGTATCGACCTTCATGCCGACCGCGGCGAAGCACTCGACGGATCGCGGCATGTGGAAAGCGCTGGTCACGACGAGCACGCGCTCGAGCCCGCGCGCACGGGCGATCGCCTGGCTGAAGACCGCGTTCTCGCGGGTGTTGCGAGCGCGCGGCTCGATGATCACGCGACTTGCCTCGATGCCCCAGTCCTCGAGCTGGCGCGCTAGCACGTCGGCCTCCGGTGTCTCGCCCGACACGATGGCCACGCGCGCCTTCCCGTCACGGAGGAGGCGATGCGTCACGATGAGCCGCTCGACATTCTCGTTGAACGCAACTTGCCCCGAGCTCTTCATTGCATCTTCTTCGACGACGCCTCCGAGCAAGATGACCGCGTCGTAGGTCACGCTCGCGTCGTACGTCGACGTCGACGCATGCTCGAGGCGCCACTGCATCGCGTTCGCGAACGGCGGGAACGAGCCGACGAGAAAGATCCCGAGGCCGATGCCCGCGAAGACCCGACGACGGCGCATGTGACGCGGCGAACGAGCGCGCCCCCGCCACGGCACGGCGGCGGCGAGCAGCAAGAGTGCCCAGCTGTAGGGGCTCAAGAAGACGTCGAGCAGCTTCGACAGGATGAAGAACACGCGCCGAGCTTAGCCGAGCGCGACGCCGCGACGCGTTACGGACCGAACTGATTTGCGCGCAGGAACCCGATGAACTGCGCGCAGATGAGCGAGAAAACGATCATGAGCGCGAGGGCGACCGCCCATTCCTTCACCGGCGACACGGGCTCGGCGGGCGCAGGCGGCTCGGCGGGCGCAGGCGGCAGGTCGGTCGGCGGCTCCGAGGGCATCAACGCAGGGTTACGAGCTTTCGCTCGCCTGTCCAGATTTGCCGAATAATTCGCCTGTTGTCAGGCACTTGCGTGCAAATCGGCGGACCGTCGAAATTTTCGCGGCCCCTCGATCGACCAGCACGTAGGACGATGCTCTCGGCGCTCATGACCACGGCGCTGCTCACCGCCAACCCCACCTCAGAGCTCCGGCAGCAGGCGGCCGAGCTCCGGCCGCTCGTCCGAGCCGTGGTGGCCTGCGTCCTCCGTGAGGCGCCCGATCACGCCGACGTCGAGGACTGCACGAGCGAGGCGCTCAGGCGCGCGCTCGAGGACAAATCGGAGGTGCGCGGTCCGGTTCGCCCGTGGGTGCTCGGCATCGCGCGCCATGTCGCGCTCGATACGCTGCGTGCGCGTCAGAAGCAGCGTGCGCGCAACGTCGAGGTCCGCGAGGACGCCCCGAGCTCCACGAACCTGGTCATGGATCGCCTGATCGATCCGACCGCAGGCGCCGACGAGCAGATGGAGGTCGCCGAGCGAGCTGCGCGCGTGCGTCGCGTGCTCTTGATCCTGCCCGAGGGACCGCGGAACGCTCTGCAGCTCTTCCACATGGAGGGGCTCTCGTACCAGGAGATCTCCGCGCGTCTCGAGGTGCCGCTCGGCACCGTCGCGACCTGGGTGACACGCGGGCGGAAGGCGATGGCCGAAGCGCTCGAAGACGACGCGTACGAGACGCGCAAGCCGGCTGTGAACGGCGGAGGAAAGTCATGAAGGATCGAAAGAACGAGCCATTCCTCCCCGACGCGCTGCTGTGGGCAGCAGGCGGCCACGCGAGCGACGTCGTGCTCACGGCAATGGCCGACGGCCAGGTGGAGATCGTTCCAGCCGCCGTCCTCGCACATGTCGACGGCTGCCGGTCGTGCACCACGCATCTCGGCAACGCCGCGCTACTCTCGCTGCACACTGGCCGCGAGATCGCGATGGTGGCCCGCGAAGAGGATGCGTCGGACCCCCGCCGCGCGCCCATGCCGCGGCTCTTCATCGCGCTCGGCCTGGCGTTCGCCGTCCTCGGTCTCGTCCCGAGCTTCGTCGACGCGCCTTCCGACCCCTCTGGCGCGAAGGCCTTCGCGCACGACGTGCCGATGTTCGTGAGCGGCCTCGGAACGCTGGGCCGTCGTCTCCTCGAGCCCGGCAGCCCCATCGGCCTCGCGCTCACCTACGGCGCCGCCTTCATGCTCGTCGTCATGGGTTTTGCTCTCGTGCGTCTGCTCCCGAAGAAGGAAGTATCTCGATGAACCCGCTATCCCAGCTCGCTCGTGTCGGTCGTGTCGCCTCGCTCGTCACGCTCGCCCTCTTCATCCCGCTGGCGGCCGAGGCCGCCGTCCACAAGGAAGGCGCGTGGCCCGCATCGGACAAGAAGGTCAGCTTCGAGTTCGACGGCAAGCCGAGCGACGGCCTCGTGAAGCTCGCCGAAGAAGCGGGATGGAGCCTCGTGATGTCGAAGGGCATCACCGTCGCCGAGCATGACGTGAAGATCAATGTCGACGACCAGCCGGCCGACGCCGTGCTCGAGGCGCTGTTCGCCGAGTCGGACGTGGTCGCGCGGCGAAACGGCAGCCTGATCACGATCACCGCGTCACCCTCCTCGGGCGCGACGGGCGCGACGGGCGCGACGCCGCCTACGCCTCCGACGACGCCCGCCGCCGTCGACCACTTGCCTGCCATCCCCTCCGTGCCGCCGGTTCCGACGGTGCGCGGCGAGGACCGCAACGTCTTCGGCAGCAGCCTCGTCATCGGCAAGGACGAGATCGTCCACACCGTGAGCGTGACCGGTGGCTCGGCGAAGATCTTCGGCACCGTCACCGGTGACCTCGTCGTCGCCGGCGGCTCCGCGCGCATCGAGGACGGCGCGCGCGTGGTGGGCAACGCGACGGTCTTCGGCGGCTCGCTCAAGGTGGTGAGCGGCGCACGCGTCGACGGTGACGTCGGCATCGTCGGGGGCGTGCTCAAGCGCGAAGAAGGCGCGATCATCGGCGGCAAGGTGGTCGACAGCGGAAGCGGCAAGCACGGCAACGTGAAGGTCTCGATGCACGACGGGGAGGTCTCGACCGAGGTCGAAGGCAGTCGCAAGCGCGAATCGGGTCCCAGCCGAATCTCCGAGGCGGCGCACTCTTTCGGTCAGTCGGTCACCAACATGTCGCTGCTCTTCGTCTTCGGCTGTGTCCTCCTGGCGCTCGGCACGCGCAGGATGGAGACGCTCCGCGTGGAAGCCGCGGCGCGACCCATGAAGGCCTTCGCCATGGGTATCGTGGGCTCGATCTGCGCGCTCGTTGCCGTGGTCGCCATGTGCATCACGGTGGTGGGCATCCCGTTCGCGATCCTGGTGGTGCTCCTCGGCGTGCTCAGCGTGTACGCGTCAATCGCAGCGGTCCTCACCACGGTCGGAGCCGCCGTCACCGGTCACAAATCGACGAACCCGTACGTCCACCTGCTCGCCGGCTGCGTGCTGTTCCTCCTCGCGGGCCTCGTGCCGTACATCGGTGGCGTCGTCACCGCAGCGGTGATCCTCATCGCCATCGGTACGCTCGTCACGACGCGCCTCGCAGGGCTGGTCGATGGGCGCCCCCGGAGGACCAACGGCCTCGTCTGAGTGTCCGAGTGGTACGCTGCAGGCATGTTCGAGTCCGCCGAGCTGGGGCAGAAGATCGACGACGCGACGTACGACAAGCAGGCGAAGAAGCTCCGTCCCGAGCTCCTGCAAGCGCAGTACGACCTCCTCGGATGCAACGCGTTTCCGGTGATCGTGCTGGTCAACGGCGTCGACGGCGCGGGCAAGGGCGAGACGGTCAACCTCCTCAACGAGTGGCTCGACCCGCGCCACATCCGCAGCACCGCCTTCGGGCCGCCGACGGAAGAGGAGAAGATGCGGCCGCCCATGTGGCGCTTCTGGCGTGCGCTTCCCGCGAAGGGCAAAATCGGGGTGCTCTTCGGCAACTGGTACACCGACCCCATCAACGGACGCGTCGCGCAGAGGCTCTCGGGGTCGAAGCTGCCCGCGGCCATCGAGCGCGTGCGCCGCTTCGAGCGGCTGCTTACCGACGACGGCGCGCTGATCGTGAAGCTCTGGTTTCATCTCTCGAAGAAGGCAATGAAGAAGCGCCTCGAGGAGCTCGAGGGCGACAAGCTCACGCGCTGGCGTGTCACGAAGGATGACTGGAAGAACTTCGACTACTACGACCAGTTCGCGAAGGTCAGCGAGCGCGTGCTGCGCGAGACCAGCAGCGGCGACGCGCCGTGGGTGGTGATCGACGGCTCGGACCCGAACTACCGCGCCATCACCGCTGCCAGGACGCTGCTGGGCGCGATCAACGGACGCCTCGTAGAGGCACGTGCGAGCAGCGTCGAGGGAAAGCGCGCGGCGCGGCGCAAGCGCACGGGCGCTGCCGATGCATCGACGGAGGCCGGCCCGGTGTTCGAGGCCGTCGATACGTCGCTCATCCTGAAGGAGCTCAAGTTCGAGGAGCGGCTTTCGAAGGAAAAGTACGGGACGAAGGTCGTGAAGGTGCAGGGCGAGCTCGCGAAGCTCACGCGCAGCGCCAAGATGAGCGAGCACCCGGTCATCGTGGTGTTCGAGGGGATGGACGCAGCGGGCAAGGGTGGCGCGATCCGGCGCGTGACCGGCGCGCTCGACGCGCGGCAGTACGACGTCGTCCCGGTGGCGGCTCCCACCGACGAGGAGCGCGCGCAGCCTTATTTGTGGCGGTTCTGGAAGAACATCCCACGCCGCGGCCGTCTCACGGTCTTCGATCGCTCGTGGTACGGCCGCGTGCTGGTCGAACGCGTCGAGGGCTTCGCGACGCAGGGGTCGTGGACGCGCGCCTACGCCGAGATCAACGACTTCGAGGAGCAGCTGACCGAGGCAGGCGGCATCGTCGTGAAGGTCTGGCTCGCGATCACCAAGGAAGAGCAGCTGCGTCGCTTCAAGGAGCGCGAGCAGACGAAGTTCAAGCAGTACAAGATCACGCCTGACGACTGGCGCAATCGCAAGAAGTGGGACGACTACATCGTCGCGGGCGGAGACATGATCGACCGCACGAGCACCTCGTTCGCGCCGTGGCACGTCATCGAGGCCAACGACAAGCACATCGCGCGCGTGCGGGTGATCGAGGCGATCAGCGCGCGCATGCAGGACGCCTTCCGGAAGTAGCCGTGCCCGGCGACGTCCTGAGATTCGACCTGGACCTCGCGACCAACGGCGTCCAGGCGGACGACGAAGACGCTCGGCCCGTCTCGCACGCGTGCGAGGGTGTGGCGATCGCTCCGCTCTTCGTCCGCGATCTCCACGCGCTCTATGTCCCGGACAGCGCAGGGGGTGGCCTGGGACACCCTGGACAGCTAGTGTGCGCGCCGTGAAATACTCGTTCCTCGTCGTCGCGCTCGCGGCTCTCACCGGAGGCGCCATCGCCGCCCTCGCCTCGGCATGCTCGAGCGGCTCCTCGTCCGCGACGACGACGGGGAACGACGCCGCCACCACCGCCGACGCGCCGAGCAGCGACGGCTCCAGGACCGATGCCGCCTCCGACGCCGGCACCGGGGCGGGCCCGAGCACATGTGAGGTCACGCGCGCGTACACCGTCGACTGCAGCCTCGGGTCGGACGCCGGCGATCCGCTCACGTGCGGCTCGGCGAAGTTCGCCGCGTGGTGCGCGCTGAACGACCAGGCCATCAACAGCGACGCGTATCGACGCGCCGAAGCGAAGTGCCTCACGCACGCCAACTGCGACGGCCTCGCGCGCCGCGACTGCGAGTACCGCAGCTACGTCATGGCCACGCCGACGAAATCGCAGAAAGACGTCGTCGCCGCGTATTGCCAGACCTGCGAGCCCATGGACCCCGCCGGCTGCGCGACCCGCAAGACCACCTACGATCCCTCGAAGGGCCCGAGCTCCACCGACGACGCCTTCGTCGCCGCCTGGGAGCTGAGCGACACGCTCGTCGACCAGATCCGCACCACGTGCACGGGCACGGCGCTCGACGGCGGGATCGCGGCCCAGGTCGACGGCGGCGCCGCGAATCCGTGCCTCAAGGCCTTCGGCAACTGCGCCGGTGACATCTACGTGAACGCGCTGCCGGATTGCCCGAAGTGAAGCGCGCGACGGCCTGAGGCCGCCGGCGAGTCAGCGTCGTGGGCCCATCGACGCGCGAAAAGCGGCCACCACGTTGCGCGCGGCAGCGCCTGCGTCGCTGCTCCCAGGTTTGCTGTGCTGCTCGGCGAGCAGCCAGGAGTCGGCGACCGTACCGTCGGGCCTTATCCACGCCAGCTGGAACACGCGCTGGCCGTCGATGACGTGCGCCGTGGCGGCGATCTCGTGAGCCGAGACCGCCGCGTCTTCCGCGAGCGTGGTGGTCTCGGGGGCGAGCACCGCGAGCTCCGAGGCTTCCGGGCCGCGCCTTCGCAGCACCTCGACGAGCGACGACGCCGGCGTCGGCAGCGGTAGGGACTTCGCGAGCAGCGGCTCACCCTCGACGTGCCAGGTGCCGCCGTGTTGCTCGAGCCATTGCGCGAGCTCCGTGGCGGTCGTGCGCACGTGCATGCGATGAGTCTAGCGCAAAGCGCCGTGCCTCTGTCAGTAGGTCGCGACGAGCATCCCGCTCGAGAGCTGGCACTTGCCCTCCTGATTGGCTGCCCCACCGGGCGGATGATCTGGCGTGCGTCGGCGTCGACGAAGCGACCGGTCATCTCGACCTGGATCATGCGGACGAGGACTGCGGAGCCCGCGACGGGCCGTAAGCAGCTCCACAACCAACCATCAGCCCGGTGTCAACGCACGCCGGCGCCGCTTCTTACACGGCGAGGAACGCGGTAGAAGCTAGGCGATTCCCAGGACCTTGCGCATCACGTCCTGAGCCACGCGGAGCGAATGATAGGTCTCGAGGTACGCGTAGCCGCCCCCGCGGATGCGCTGGCGCAGCGCCTCGTCCTTCACGAGGCGCTCGACCCGCTCGGCGAAGCCGTCGGGATCCTCGGCGACGAACGCCTCGTTGCCGTCGGACAGCGGAAGCCCGAAGGCGCCATCCGGCGTCGTGACCACGGGCATTCCAGCGCGGAAGCCTTCGAGCATCTTCACGCGCACACCGGAGCCGCCGAAGACCGGCGCGAGCATGGCCAGCGAGCGCTGGTAGAGCGGCTCGAGCTCCTCGAGGAAACCCACCGTCGTGACGCCGGGGACCTGCCACGCATGGGGGACGCGTGGCTTGCCCGACGCATCGGTCTTCAGCCCCACGCCGGCGATCTCGAAGGTGGCGTCGGGGATGCGCGAGCGGATCTTGGGCCAGACGTCGCGACAGAACCAGTCGAGCCCGGCCACGTTGGGGTGCCAACGCAGGTTGCCGACGTAACAGAGGTTGGGCGTCGCCGTCCGCGGCCGCTCCCTGCGCTCGAACGGCAGGACCATCGGCACGACATGCGCGTGGATGCCTGCAAGCTGATCGAAGTGGGTCGCGTCCTCGGTCGAGATCGCGACGACCGCGTGTGCGCTCTTCAGCGCCGCCTTCTCGAACTTCACGCTGGCGCGGACCTCGGCCTGGGCGACGAGCCGCTTCACACCTTTTTGCTTGTCGGCGAACTGCTTGAAGAAGTCGCTCTCCACGTTGTGCTGGTCGAGGACGATGCGGCACGAGGGACGCTCGATCTCCACGTCCGGGAGGTAGCGCGCCATGCCCAGGTGATCGACGTAGACGACGTCGACGGCAGTATCGGCGAGCTCGCGACGAAGCGATTTTCTCACGCGCGGCGAATCCCACTTCGCCGCGAGGTACGGCACGCCTCGTAGTGCGCGCAGCGCCACGACGCGCGGCACGTAGCGCTTGAAGTCGAACAGGTGAACGGGGTGGAAGATCGGCGGCAGCACCCGGAGCTTGGGGAGCGCCGCGGCCAAGGCGCGGCGATCGGTCTCACTCACGGGGACCTCTGCGACACTCAGGACAGTGACGCTCTCGACCTCGGGCAGCGACGCGAGGATGCGGAGCTGCGAGACCGTTCGCACCGACCCGCCGCTCGTCGCCGGCCACGGGAACTCCGTCGTCAGATGGAGGACGCGCATGCTCGAGGACGGCGAACGTAGCCCATCGCGAGGCTCGCGTCGCGCGTGTATCCTCGCGTCGTGCTTTCGCGTGATCAGGCATGTGCGGCGCTCTTGTCTCGTCTCGATCTGATCCGCGATACCGAGGGCGAATCTGCGCTGCTCGACCGGATCGCGCGTCCCACGAAGCCCATCGTGGTTTCGTTCCTCAACCAGCACGGCTTCAATCTCGCCTGGTCGAACCCCGAGTTCTGCCAGACACTCATGGATGCCGACGTCCTCCTCCGCGACGGCATCGGCATCTCGGCATGCCTCAAGGTGATCGGCCAGGATCCCGGCGAGAACATGAACGGGACCGACCTCATCCCGCGCATTGCCGCGCGCTTCGAGGATCGACGCGTCATGCTGATCGGCACCGTGGAGCCGTGGCTGGAGCGCGCCGCGGCGCTTCTCACCGAGCGAGGCTGCAACGTGGTGGCGCGGCTCGACGGCTTCCAGACCGAGGCGGCCTACATCGAGGCGGTCCGCGCAGCGCGCCCCGACCTCGTCGTCCTCGGGATGGGTATGCCGAAGCAGGAGCGCGTCGCCACGGAGCTCGCGAAGGCGATCGACTACCCTGTGCTCATCGTCAACGGCGGGGCCATCATCGATTTTCTCGGCGGACGCGTGGAGCGCGCGCCGCAGTGGGTCCGCGCGGCGCGCATGGAGTGGGGCTTTCGCCTCGTGCAGGAGCCGCGTCGCATGTTCGGACGCTACGTGGTCGGCGGCTTCACGTTCCTCGGGCGCATCGCCAAGCTGAAGCTTGCCGGCCAGGACACGACGCCCGGGACGCACGAAAAATAGCGCTCTGAACGCTGCAGAACAGGCCAGGGCCGTTCTTCACCGCACGCGGCGAGTGGCTCACGTCTCGCGTGAGGCAGTGTTCACTTCGGGACGGCGACGTCGATCTTGCACGTGTCCGAGCAGCCGTCGGAGCTGACGAGGTTCGCGTCGTCGCACTGCTCGCCCTGGTCGGCTTGGACCACGCCATCACCGCAGCGCGGACCGAGGACGCAGCCTGGCGCGCACTTGCCGTAGCCACCCGTGTTCGTTCCGTCGTCGCAGGCTTCGTTCTTTGTCTTGATTCCGTCGCCGCAGATCGGCACGCACGAAGTCTTCGCCTTCTCGAAGCCGCGCAGCGTGAGCTTGTAGTTGCTTGCGGTGGTGTGTCGCTCGGCCTGAAAGAGATCGAGCTCGTACATGCCGCCCGCGGCGAGGCCAAGATTGGTGGCGACGGTCCCGGACAGCGTGACCGAGTCGTTCAGCGCCCCGTGAACCCCACCGATGTCGACGGCGAGCTTGCCGTTGACGAAGACCCACACGTCATCGTCACCGGTAAAGTCGAGCACCTCGCCGCCCTTGAACGTGAAGTAGTAGCGAAGCTCGCTCGTGAAGTGGAAGTTGTGCGCGCGACCCTGATCACCGAAGCCCTTGCCGTCGAGCGGAAAGAACGCGGCGCTCGCGAAGAGATACGAGTTGTCGGGCTGCTTCGTGAACGTCAGCTTGTCGAGGACGACCGAGTTGGTCGGACCGTCGTGGTACCAGGTCAGGAACGACGCCGCGCTCGTGATCGCCTGCGGTGAGCCGGTGGACAGCAGCTCCGGCTCGTTGTCCGCGGCGAGCGCCGGCTTCAGCAGTCCCTTCACCAGGCCGGTGTTGTACGTCTCGAAGTCGACGTCGGGCGTCTGGTGATCGCGGAGGATGATCGGAACGTCGATCGACAACGGTAGGTCCGCGGTCACGACCTGGCACATGAACCCGGGCTCGAGCGTGCACGTCGCGCTGCAGCCGTCCCCTGCCCGAACGTTGCCGTCGTCGCACGCTTCGCCGGGGAACTTGATGCCATCACCGCAGACCGCCGTGCAGGCGCCGCCTGCGCACTTCGGCTCGATGGTGCACGTCGGCGAGCAGCCGTCGTAGGGGCGCAGGTTGCCGTCGTCGCATTGCTCGGAGCCCTGCTTCGCCTTGTCGCCGCACGTGGTGGCGACGCAGACCTTGCCCGGGCTCGGGCAAAAGAATCCCGGCTCGAAGACGCACGTCGCGCTGCAACCGTCGCTGGGAGCGATGTTGCCGTCGTCGCAATCCTCGTCGCCGGCGACGACGCCGTCACCGCATGCCGTGGCCGTGCAGGCGGCCCCCAGGCTCCCGCACTTCCAGCCGGGCTCCACGAGACACGTGACGCCGCAGCCGTCGCCGGCCACGGCGTTGCCGTCGTCACAGGTCTCGCCCGGGTCCTTCACGGAGTTTCCGCAGAGCGCTCGAGGCGCGGCTTCGGGCTCACCGCCTTCGAGGTGCGGACCAAAGCCACCCGACGAATTGCCGGCGGCGTCCACATCGCCGCTCCCGCCGCCAGGCGGAAACTCCGCCTGCGTATCGGAGCTTCCGCATCCGTGGACCACCAACACACCCAGGGCACCAAGGACCACGAGCCCGAACGCGCGCTTCGACATGCTTGTCGATCAGTAGAGCATCATCCTGCGGCAACGAGCCACGAACGTGCTGTCTGGACGTCTTGTAGGTTCAGCCCTATGTGGGTCGCATGCTGTGGTCGCTCGTCAAGAACACCCAGTGGGCGCCCATGCTGGACCTTCTCTCGCCCGCGTTCTTCGACGTGGTCCCGGCGAGGATGCTGTTCGGGGAGCTGCGCGGCCTGACGAGTCGTTACCTCAGCGAGAGCACCTATCGCGACGCCTGCGAGCAGCGGTCGCGCTCGCTTCAGCACGCGGGTCTAAGCATCGACCTCGTCGCAGCGCTCGAGAAGGAAGCCGAGCCCGTGCTCGATGCAGCACGGGGCGAAGCGGTGCTGGCGCTCTACTTCCATCAGGTCCTCGGTGAAGGGCCGGCGCTGCTCGACCTGCGACGTGCGGCGTTCGCGCGCTCGGGGGAGCGGTGGAGCTGGAAGCCGGAGCCTGCGATCGCGGTGTGGGGCGCTGATTTTCGCGCTGCCTGCCGCGATCTCTACCAGGGCTTTTACCTGGAGGAGGCGGCGCGCTTCTCGGATGGGGCTCGCGCGCTGGGCCTCGGCGAGGCAGAAGCGGAGATCCGCGCTCAATTTGGTGACACGCGCGCCGTGACGTTTTCCCTGGCCGAATTCCAGAAGAAGTTTCACGAGGTCTTCCAGCGCTGCAAGCAGACTCGCTCGAAGCTGCACCCAGGCTTTCTGACGCTGGGCCTCGGTCTCGCCACGCTCTACGAGCACCTCGAGCAAATCGCCGGGCCGCTGGACGTTCGCGCGGTCTTCGAGCGGGCTCAATGCCCGAAGCCGTGAGCGTGCCTGGCCCCGCGAGCCGCCCCAAGGTCGTCGTGGCGGGCGCCAGCGGATTCGTGGGCCGCGCGCTGATCGAGAACCTCGCGCGCGACTTCGACGTCATCGCGCTGACGCGGAGCGCGCGTGGGAGTAGCGAAGGCGCTCCCGTGACCTGGCGCGCGTGCGATCTCTTCCATCTTGGCGAGACCGAAGAGGCGCTGGCGGGGGCCAACGCGGCGTTCTACCTGGTGCACTCGATGATGCCCACGTCGCGCCTCACCCAGGGTTCGTTCGACGACATGGACCTCATCTGCGCAGACAACTTCGCGCGCGCCGCCAGGACGTGCGGGATCCCTAACATCGTGTATCTCGGCGGCCTCCTTCACGGCGACGAGGACGAGCTGTCGCGCCATCTCGAGAGCCGCCTCGAGGTGGAGCGAACGCTCGGCTCGTACGGCGCATCGGTCACGACGCTGCGCGCCGGAATGATCGTCGGCGCGGGTGGCTCGTCATTCCGCCTCATGATGCGGCTCGTGCAGCGACTGCCGGTGATGGTCGGTCCTCGCTGGATGCGCTCGCGCGGCCAGGCGATCGCTCTCGCCGACGTGGTGGTCCTGCTGCGCTACGCGCTCGATCATCCGGAGCTGGCCGGGCGGGCCTACGACATCGGCTGCGACGAGGTGATGACGTACGCGGAGATGCTGCGCATGATGGCGGAGGTGCTGGGCAAGAACCCGCCCATCCTCACGCTCCCGGTCGCGACCGCGAATCTCTCGCTGCTCTGGGTGAGCGTCGTGACGGGCGCGTCGAGGGCGCTCGTGCGTCCGCTCGTCGACAGCCTGAAGCACGACATGGTCGCGCGCGACGGTCTCGTTTTCCAGAAGCGCGCGGGTCTCGAGACCACGCCCCTCCGACGTGCGCTGGCCGAGGCCGTCCTCCACGACGACGACCGACCGACGCCTGCGCCGAAGACCGGCGCTCGTGGCGACTCGCGCGTTCGCTCCGTCCAGAGGTTACCGCTCCCCGCGAATCACGATGCGGCCTGGGTCGCCGACGAGTACGCGCGCTGGCTTCCCACGTTCTTCCGGCCGTTCCTGCGCGTCGACGTCGACGAATCCAAGACGTGTCGCTTCTACTTCCGGCCCCTTCGCTCGCCGCTGCTCGTCCTCGCGTTCGCGCCGGCGCGTAGCTCCGCCGACCGGCAGCTCTTCCGCGTCACCGGCGGGCTGCTCGCACGTCGCTCCAACGGCGCCGCGCGGCATCAGGCGCGCCTGGAGTTCCGCTCGGTGCTCGAGCGCAAATACGTGCTCGCGGCCATCCACGACTTCTCGCCGAGCCTGCCGTGGGTGGTCTACAAATTCACCCAGGCGCTGGTGCACCTCTGGGTGATGCACGCCTTCGGCCGACATCTCGGACGACTCCGAGACGTCGCGCTC
>JAYTOQ010000166.1:0-11391 GCA_043747665.1 Polyangiaceae bacterium
CGATGCTATCGGTCCGCACGTCGGGAGTGTTCTTTCTGCGCGACGCGCCTGTGTCGCACTGCGTCAACGGGGCCCCGCCGGCCCTATTCTGCCGCCGAATCGCAGTCGAAGAGCGAGGCCTCGAGAAGGTCCGAGGTGGTCGAGACGAGGGTGAGCCCGCCGCCCGAGAGCAGCCTGCGGATCCGGAAATTGTGCTCCGTCACGAAGGCCTCGAAGGAGCGAATGCCGTTCGCGCGCGCGACGGTGACGAGCCGGTCGCGCAGCCGTCGGCCGAGCCCGCGCTGCTGGAGCTCGTCGCTGACCACGAAAGCGACCTCCGCGACGTCCGCTCTGTGGCGATCGCGAATGTACCTGGAAACGCCGACGATCCGCCGATCGGCGCAGGCCACGAGCGCGACGTGGTCACGTCCGTCCACGCACGTGAGGTACCGCCACTGCGCGGGCGTGAAGTCGGTCACCACCTGGTGAAAGCGCATGTAACGCGTCTCCGAAGAGAGGCTCTTGAGGAAGGCGCGAAGGCGTTGCAGGTCGTCGGGCCGGATGGGCCGGATCCGGATCAGAGGAGAAAGGTCCATGACGCAACGAGTCTAAGCGACACAGGTTTCTCCTCTGTTTCAGGCGTGAAACGAATGACGCGATGCGTCTTTTTTGCCGGCGGATGGCCCGTTTCCGCACTGGGTTGGTCCGTTCGTCGTGCGATGCTCCGGCCCGTGGCGGACCCCTTCGACGCCCTGCGACGCGACATCTCGGACCTCGGGCATTTTCTCGGTGACACGCTCGTCGAGCAGGAGGGCAAGCCCCTGCTCGAGCTCGAGGAGGCCATTCGCGCGCTCGCCAAGCTGCGCCGCAAGCGCGATCGGCGAGGGCCGTCGGCGACGAGCATGCGGGAGATCATCGAGCAGCTCGACGGGCCGTCGGCCGAGCGCGTGGCCCGCGCGTTCACGCACTACTTCCAGCTCGTGAACCTCGCCGAGCAGCACCATCGCGCGCGACGACGGCGTGACTACGCGCGAGAGCAGCAGCCGCAACCCGGCTCGCTCGCGTTCGAGCTGCGACGCCTCGCCGAGAAGAGCTCGCGCGCCGAGCTCGACGCGCTGCTCGCGCGCGCGTCCATCGAGCTGGTCTTCACCGCCCATCCTAGCGAAGCGCAGCGGCGCACCGTGCTCGACAAGCACCGTCGCATCGCGCAAGTGCTCACGCGCCGCGATCGGACCGAGCTCGTCCCCGAGGAGCGCGAGGGTCTCGACGAGGCGCTCCGCGAGGAGGTGACGACGCTCTGGCAGACCGACGAGATCCGCATGGAGAAGCCGCGCGTCGGCGACGAGGTGAAGAACACGCTCTTCTATCTCGAGGAGGTGCTCTTCCCGATCGTGCCGATCTTCCACGAGGCGTTCGAGCGCGAAGCGACGGCGGCGTTCGGCGACGGCATGCGGATCCCCTCGTCGATCCTTCGCTTCGGATCGTGGGTCGGCGCGGACATGGACGGCAATCCCAACGTGACGCCGGACGTGGCGCTGGATACCGCGTATGCGCAGTCCGCTCGACTCGCGGGTCGTTACCTCGATGCGCTCGACACGCTCGGTCAAGCGCTCTCGCAGAGCACGCGGAGGGTGACGGCGAGCCCGGCGCTCATCGCGTCGCTCGAATCGGACGCGCTGTCGATGCCTGCCTTCGCCGCGGGGCTCGAGGCCTCGACGCAGGGCGAGCCGTATCGCAAGAAGCTGCGCTTCGCCCGCGCGCGCCTCGAAGCGACGCGGCAAGCGCTGCTCGACGGCCGCGTCGCAGGCGCGAGCAAGCTCGATCTCGCGGCTCACGCGTACGGCGACCCCGCCGCGCTCCTCGCCGATCTCGCGCTCATGGCCCGATCACTCGAGGAGAATAGAGGCTCGCATGCCGGGTTGCGCCGGGTTCGGGCGCTCGAACGGCAGGTCGAGACGTTCGGCTTCCATCTCGCGAAGCTCGACGTACGCGTCCCTGCCGCGTGGGTCAGGGACGCGGCGCGCCGATCGCTCTGGATCGAAGGCGAAGCGCCGCTCGACGCCGCCGTGCTGGAGCGCGCGCTCGTCAGCGAGCACACGCCGCCACGCGCCGACGCAGCGGGGATGCGCGCCATGGAGGCCGTTGCGCGCATCCGCGCCGTGACCGCGAACGGCGGCGCCGAGTCGTTCATCCTGAGCATGGCGCGCGGTCACGAGGACATGCTCGCCACGCTCGTCCTCGCGCGGATCGCCGGTCTCTATCGGCCGAAGGACGGCGTCGCCGACGTCTCGGTGGTGCCGCTCTTCGAGACGCTCGACGATCTCGAGCGCTGTCCCGCCGAGGTGGAACGCGCCGCGCAGCAGCCCGCGTATCGCCGCTATCTCGAGCTCCGCGGCGGCGTGCAGGAGATCATGATCGGCTATTCCGACTCCAACAAGGACGCCGGAATCCTCATGTCCTCGTTCGCGCTCTATCGCGCCCAGCAGCAGCTCGTCGAGGTCGGCAAGCGCAACGGCGTGCGCCTCAAGATCTTCCACGGTCGCGGCGGCTCGATCGGACGCGGCGGCGGTCCTTCGCAGCGCGCCATCGAGAGCCTGCCGCACGGCTCGGTCGACGGGCGCTTCAAGCTCACCGAGCAAGGCGAGGTCCTGGGGTGGAAGTACCTGCTCGCGGAGATCGCCGAGCGGAACCTCGAGATCACCGCGAGCGGCGTCCTCCGCGCTTCGCTCGACCCTGGCGTCGATCACAGCGCGTTCGAGCAGGCCTTCGCGGGCGTCGCGCAGACGAGCCTCGAGGCGTATCGCTCCCTCGTCCACGATCCCGACTTCGTCGAGTACTACGAGCAGTCGACGCCGCTCGCCGAGATCGCGTTGCTCAACATCGGCTCGCGTCCCGCTCGGCGCTCGGACAAGGACAAACGTACGCTCGACGACCTCCGCGCCATCCCGTGGGTCTTCGCTTGGACGCAATCGCGGCAGATGGTGCCGGGCTGGTTCGGCGCCGGCCGAGCGCTATGTCGCCTCATCGAAGAGCGCGGGCTCGCCTTCGCGCGGCGCATGAACGCAGAGTGGCCGTTCTTCGCATCGACGCTCGACGCCGTTGCCGTGTCGCTCGCCACCGCCGACATGGACATCGCGCGGCGCTACGCGAGCCTCGTCGACGACGAGAAGGTGGCGCGTCGGCTCTTCTTCAAGATCGCCCTCGACCACGGCCGCGCCGAGCGCGCGGTCATGCAGATCCTCGACCGCCCGACCGTGCTCGCCCCTGCGTCGACCCTCGCGCGATCCATCGAGCTCCGCAATCCGTACGTCGATCCTCTCAGCTTCATCCAGCTCGACCTCCTGCGGCGCAAGCGCGCGCTCGTGGCCCAGGGACACGAGGTGCCGCACGAGCTCGATCGCGCGCTGCTGCTCACCATCAACGGGATCGCCGCCGGACTGCGAAATACAGGCTGATCATGGACTTGGATCCGACGGCAGGATGAGTTACGGAATCTCCAGCATGCACATCTTCGGCGGTTCCAAAAGCGCGGGCGCACCGGGCGCACCCGGATCACCGGGCGCACCCGGATCACCAGGCGGTCGCGGCGCGGGCGGTACGGGCGGCCTTCCCGCGGTGACCGAGCGCGAGTTCGAGCAGGAGGTCCTCCTCAGCGAGCTGCCGGTGCTCGTCGAGTTCGTGCTCGAGTCGTCGGCGCAGTGTCAGGCCATCGCGCCCGAGGTCGAGTCGTTCGCGAAGGAGCTGGAGGGCAAGCTCAAGGTCGTGAAGTGCGACATCGAGAAGTCGCCCGCCCTCGCGCGCCAGCTTCGCCTCCAGTCGGTCCCGACCTTCATGCTCTTCGTCGATCAGAAGCTCGGTGACGCGCAGGTGGGGCCGCTCTCGAAGAAGCAGCTCCGCGCGATGGTCGAGCCGTTCCTCCCGCGTCAAGAAGGCGCTCTGAAGGCGCGAGAGCTCGCCGAGCTCCTCAAGCAGGGCCTGGTCGTTGCCGTCGACGTCCGCGACGCCTCCGCCTACGGGCGCGCGCACCTGCCGAAGGCCACCAGCCTGCCCGCCGACGAGATCGAGGGCCGGCTCGCCGAGCTCTTCATGCTGCCCGGTCAGCCGGTCCTCTACGATCGCTCCGGCGAGAAGACGAAGGACATCGTCGACAAGATGGCCGAGACCGGCACGCCGCTCGCGTTCCTCGAGGGCGGGATCCTCGCATGGGAAGCCGAGGGTCTGCCGGTCGAGCGTCCGTGAACAGCAAGGTCGCGCATCCGAGCGTCAGAACGCCCAGCCCAGGCCCACCACGCGTCCGCCCGACACCGAGCCCGACCGCTGCACCGGTCAGATTGTCGGTAAAATAGCTGCGATCTGCAGCGATCTGGAGATACGCCGCGGTGATGGCCACGGTGCTCCCCACGATCCACACGAGCGGCGCGAGACGATAGCCGCGAAGCGTCGCGATGGTGGCGCTCGCCGCGGTGATCGCCATGATCGATGCCGTGCTTCCGGACGTGAACGACGACGTCGAGTCGCTGTCGGCAAGCGCCGCTGCCTTTGCATCACCGTCGAGCGCATGCACGCGCGGGCGCTCGCGACGGATGGCGGCGCCGAGGGCCTCGTTCACGGTGATGGCCGCGAGCGAGGCCTCTACGACGAGCAGGGAATTCAGCGGCGCTTCGTCGCCGCGATGATCAGCGACCGCGGCGCCCACGGTGAGCGCGAGGCCCATCGCTGGCGCGACACCGTACGTGACGACGTCCCCGGCGGTGCTCGCTGCGGCGCCGTCACGACGCTTGAACGCGCTCCGGAAGCTGTCATCGAGCCCGCTGACCTTGCCGGGCTGCGAGCCGTCGCAGAGGGTGCATGATCGCGCGAGGGCATCGGCCTTCGCGAACGACCACGTCAGGAGCGAGCCGGCGAGGACCGCCGTCGCAGCGCCGTCGATCCAGACGCTGTGATGGAGAGCGAGGGGCGTGGTGACGGCGCCGCTCGCAGCGCTGCATCGATGGCGTTGTCCACCGCGCTCTGCGCGACGGCGCGCGAAGCCGCCAGCAGAGCTGCGCAGAACACAAGCGAGGCTGAGGCGGCGCGCATCGGCAGCGGCGAATCTACAGCATCACGCTCAGAAGCCCCACCCGATGCCGACGATACGACCACCGGGGACCTCGGTGGTCGAGACCATCGCGCCTCGAAGCCAGCGCGTGGCAGCGGTGGGCCGCTCGCTCGAGTCCGCCGCTACGCGACGGTGCAAGAGCAGAGGAATCGCGATGCCGGTGCCGATGCCGAGCGCGGCACGGTTCCCCCCACGGCGGCGATCGGTGAGCCCTTCTTGCATCACCGCGAACGCGAGCGATGCCTCGACGATGAGCAAGATGTTCTCAGGCGCCTCATTGCCGCGACCGTCGTGCATCGGGACCGCGATGGCGAGGCTGATGCAGGTCGCCGGCGCGAGGCCATAGGCGAAGATGTCGCTGACGACGCCGGCAGGCTGGCTCGACCCGTGCTTGAACGTGCTGCGCAACCAGTCGTCGACCGCATTGACCTTGCCGTTCGATCCATCGCAGATCGTCGGCTGGGCTCGCCTCGAGCTGCGGGTCGGATGACTCCTCCTGCGCCAGCGATGTCCGCGCCGAGCCCATGACCGCGAGGAAGAGGGCCACGAAGACGCGCGAATGCGCCCTCCGCGGAGAACGGCAGGCGGGCGGGCGGTTACATCTTGACGGCTCGTGGTGCAGGCGCGACATGTTCTTCAATGCGGTCGGTCGTCCGGAGCGGAGGGAAGTCGTGATGCCCAAGTCATCTCATGGCGACGGAGCGCCCAACCTCGAACACTTCCGCGAGCTGCTCACCACGCACATGGAGCGGCGCGGCCTCCGCTCCACGGATCAACGCAAGCTCATCGTGGAGACGTTCTTCAGCGCGCCGAACCACATCAGCATCGAGGAGCTGCTCGCCGAGGTGCGCCAGCAGGATCCCAAGGTCGGCTACGCGACCGTGTACCGAACCCTCAAGCTTCTCACCGAGTGCGGCGTGGCCTTCGAGCGCAAGTTCGGCGACGGCCTAACCCGCTACGAGCTCGCCGACGAGTCGTCGCACCACGATCATCTCATCTGCACGTCGTGCGCGAAGATCATCGAGTTCGAGGAGCCGAAGATCGAGGAGCTCCAGGAGAAGATCGCGTCGCATTACGGCTTCGAGCTCCTGAGTCACAAGCATGAGATGTACGGGACCTGCGCGGACTGCCAGGCCAAGGGACGCAACCAGCGACGCACCGGAAATTGATGCGCGCAGGGGCGTTCGTCACGCATATGCGTCGAATGTCCGCACGTCGGTGACCACCCACTGGCACCGGACGTCGTGCTCGGTGGCGGGCACCTCCGCGACGAGCTGCCAGTCGTAGGCCACGGCGATCGAGACGCCCGGAGGGACGAAGCGCGGGATCGTGCGGTCGTAGTAGCCCGCGCCGTATCCGATGCGATGACCCGTGGGATCCACGGCGATCGCAGGAACGATCACGACGTCGATGCTCCCCGGCGCAGCTTCTGGCGCGTCGAGCGCAGGCTCGCGGAAGCCGAAGCCCTTCTCGTCGAGGAGGCTCACGTCGTCGACGAAGCGGAACGTCATGACGTTCGTGTCGGCATCGATGGCGGGATACGCGATGCGAACGCCGCGCGCGCGCAGCGTCGTATCGAGGGGCCGGAGATCGACCTCGTGGCGCGCCTCGATCGGCCAGAACAGCGCGATGCTCTTCGCCGCGATCAGCGCGGGATGCGCCTCGAGGCGGGCCACGAGCGTGCGCGAGCGCTCGAGACACGCCTCGGCGGGCGTCGTCTTGCGGACGCCGCGCAGGCGCTTCCGAAGCTCCGCCTTCACCTTGAGGCGGATGAATTCGTCGGGCGCGAGCTTGTGCGAGTGATCCTTCGGGCCGTCCTGGCTCATACGGCGACCTTCCGGCGTGCGACGGGCTTCGCGGCGGGCTTCGCGGGCTTCGCGGCGGGCTTCGCAGGCCTCGCGGCGGGCTTCGCGGGCTTCGCGGCGGGTACGTCGTACGTGGTGACGACGAGCTCGGTGACGTCACCGCGCTTGCTCGGGTCGGAGTTGATCGAGCGCGCCGCCTGGATCGAATCGACGACGAACCCGTGGTGCACGTAGAGGGCCTTCATCTCGGGGGTCGCCGCGTTCGAGAGCATCGCATACACGCCTGCCTTCTTGAGCCGCGCCAGCTCGGTCGCGAGCCGCTCCTGCTCCTTCGGCCCGAACGGATCGGACGCGTAGGCCGTGAAGTTCGCGGTCTTCGACACCGGCACGTACGGCGGATCGAAGTACGCGAAGTCACCGCGCTTCAGCTTCTTCGCGATGACGGAGAAGTCGGCGAGATGGATCTCGGCGACCTCGAGCGCCTCGTGCGCAGCGCGCAGGACCTCGACGTCGAGGATGCGCGGGCTCGCATACTTTCCGAACGGCACGTTGAACTGGCCGGATGCGTTCACCCGCCAGAGGCCGTTGAAGCAGGTCCGGTTGAGGAACAAGAGGCGCGCCCCGCGCTCCACCGGGGTGAGCTTGCTCGAGTCGAACGCGCGCACCTCGTAGAAGCGCTCGCGACGCTTCTCGTCGTCGAGGCGGTAGTAGTTCTCCTGATAGCCGCGCAGGCGATCGATGAGCGGCTCCACGTCATCCTTGATGACCTGATAGAGCGTCACGAGCTCGGCGTTCTTGTCGGCGAGGAGCGCTCGCGTGAAGCGGCGCTTCGGCTCGGCGGCGAGCGCGAAGAACATCGCGCCGCCTCCGCAGAACGGCTCGGCGTACGTCTTGAAGCGACCGGGCGGCAGCCGCTTCATGAGCCGGTCGAGGAGGCGCGTCTTGCCTCCTGCCCACTTCACGACCGGACGCGGTGCCACGACACGTTCGTTATCTTGCCCCGCGGGTTAGCGCAATATTCAACGCTCGCGAGCGGCGCGAGCCGCGCGGCGGCTACCGTGAAGGTCGCGTTCACGCCGTCCACGCTGCAGTAGCGCTCAGGCCGCTCGGGGCGCTCGGTGGTCGAGACCGGACGGCAGGCGATGCGGTTCGGCGGTGCGCCTTCGTTCAGCCCCACCTCGATCACGAGATCGGGCACGCCGTCGAGCTTCGTCAGCGCCACGACGCGGTTCGCGAAGAGCGCGGCGACGGCATCACGCGCCGCTTCCGGATCACGGACCGCAACGGGTCGGCCGTGGACGGTGACCTTCACGCGCTCGATCCGATGCCCGAGCCCGCGCGTGTTGGCAGCTCGGTGAGGTACCGCTCGGCGTCGCAGAGCGCGATCTCGACGCGGCCCGCCCTCTCTGATCAGGCCTCGAAGATCCTCACCGCAGCAAAGAACGCACGAAACCGCTCCAGATCGTCGACGTCGCTCGTGTAGACGGCGTCGCCGCGCTGTGCAGCGGACGCCATGACGACTCAGTTACGTACGGGACGGGGAAGGACGTAACGAAGTACATTGAGCGTTCTCCGTTCTGAACATGCGACAGTTCTTCCCGCTCTACTTACTTTCCGTCGCCCTCGTGACGGGCTGCCACCACCGCGAGACGAATCGATCGACGCCCGCGCGCAGCAGCGTTGGCGACACTGCTTCCGCCACCTCGCAGCGCGACGCGTCTCCCGGCCAATCCGATGCGGTGCCGCGACCCGCGATGACGGAGGCCGGCGATGCTGGAGCCGCGCAGGCGCCCGCCTTCACGCAGGCGCAAGGCCCGTACTCCGATTTGGGTGCTTTTTGCACCGAATATCAGGCGAGGAAGTCACCGAGAAACGAAGCGACGAAGAAGAGGGACGGGTATTGCCGACCCGGCACGAAGGTCCCCGGAAACTACCCACGACGCATCCGAGCGGCCTCACTGATCGACACGCAGGAAGGCTCGGGAGGGATGTTGGGTCTGGGTAGCACGGGCGTCGCCTTCGACACCAACGAGGGGACCTGGGTAGCGCCCGCGTCGCTCGTGATGGGTGAGGCGATCAAGAGTAAGGGGAGGTTCGTCCACACCGAGGTAACATCGACCACGGACGCGGTTCTGTTTCGCGTGCTCGTCTCGGACCTCGCGGAGACCAGCGACGGCAATGACGGCGACCCGCCGCCGATGAAATACGTGGCCCGAGAGACGGCATCGGTTTGTACGATCCCCGCGTCCGGCGCCCCGGCGTGCAGCACCATCCTGCTGACGGGGCGTGGCGCGACGCTCGAGGGGGCACCCATCAAAGTCGCGCCTGCATGGCGGTATCGGCTCTCGACCAGGCTCGAACCGGGACGGCTGGTCATCGCGGCCGAAACTGGAGCCCCCTGGGACACGGACACGTCACAGGAGGCTTCGATCGACGGCCTCCTCCTCGCGCCGGGCATACTTCCGATTCGTTGACGGGCGAGGCCGAGCGCGTCCGTGCGCCCTGTCCGCGGACGGTCGCGTGTGCACGGCGGGCGGTCGAATGAAGCCTCGGTTCCGATCGTTGAGAGCGTCATGCTCACCGCGCCGCCTGCAGGCCCGTACCGTACCGCCGCCAACGTGTCGCCCGACGCCCAGGCATGGGACCCCGACCCCACGCGCCGTCAGCGGCGATTCGGGGTTGGGCTGGCGCTGACGTCTCTCACGCTGCTCGTCAGCCTCGCTCCACTCGTGGGGGTCTTCTTTGTCGTCGGACCTGCGTGGGCAGCGGTGATCTGGCTTGCCGCTGCCTTCGTGCAGGTCTTGCTCGGTCTGACCTCGACGCATCTCCTCTTCGCGGCGCGCCAGGGCGACCGCACTCGTGCGCAAGGGCTTTGCCTATGGCTTGGATGCGCCGCGCTCGTGATTGCCGTCCTCGGTGTCGTCGCGACGGCCACCGGAGTGCTTGCTGAAGCGTTCATTTCCTCGATCCACTGGTGCGGCGTTTGCGGAACCTGACGGTCCGGACGGGCGAGCGTGCGCGTGGGGCGGGCGGAACTGCAAGGAAGGCGGAAACAGGCGGCCTGGTGGGGATAGCGATTCTTCGCGGGTTCAATTGCGCAAGGCGAACGGTCGCAGCAGGGATGGAGGGGATGGGCGGTCTCGGGTCGGCGGAAGTTCGGCGGGATCGCGAGCAGGTCTCGATCAGCCAGCGGCCATCGGGTGCCCGCAGCTCCAGGCGACGTGCTCGGGCTACGCGCCGGATGCGGGGGCCGCGACTGCTACGACGTGTTCGTTGGTGACTGAGCGTTGCGCTGGCGCGGCCTTCGCTCGAGCGCATCGTAGAGCGACTTCATCTCGTCGAATCTACGCTGGAAGTCCGCCTCGTTCTCCGCGATGACGCGGCGCTGCTCCTCCGTCACGCGCGCCATGAACGCCCGCGTGCGGGCGTGCTGGATCTCGCGGCCAAAGAGCCACCCGCCGAGCGGTACCAGGAGCCACGTCGTGCTCGGAAGCAAGAGCGCGCCGAGGGCCGCGATCAGCGTGCCGAGACCCGCACCGTAGAGCGCGAGCGGAGGCTCGTGCCGGTACTCGACGCTGTAGGAGCAGTGATCGGCCCCGTCGAGGCGGCACGCGTGCTCGGTGACGACGGCGGGAGGCAGATCGAAGAGGAGCGGTACGGCGTGGAGGACGCCTCTGCCGACGAGGCAGCTCGCACGGCTCCTCGGAAGGCCCTCGCGGTAGTGGAGGTCGACGGCGTACCGCCCCGGAGCCTCACGCCGCGACTCGAAGCGCACGTGCCGCGCGAAGAAGCTGCGTGCGCGATCGATGTGAGCGTAGAACACGTCGGCCGTGGTGAGCGCGGTGAGGCTCATCGACGAGAGATCGCGGCGTGTGGGGATGACCCACGTTGCCACGTCAGTGAGGAACGACGGACCCAGCGTGTCCTCGTAGGCGGAGAGGACCTGGTGGAGGACCTCGAGCGGTACCCATGCGCGCGGGTCGGTGGCGCGTGTCACACCCCCGGCGGCATCGCGCACGGCGACCTCGAACGTCGCGTGCGCGATCTCCGGACCGAGCTTCATCGCGGCGTAGTCGCGGATGGCGATCAGGATGCGAGCGGAGATGTCGTTGTGCTCGTCCTGCACGGCGGTGAGCGCTCGGTCGTTCTCCTTGGTCGACATCGGAAGTCGCAGGTTCTCCCGTTCTGGACGCGCAATCTACCTCCGATCCGAGCGATTCGCGCGCCGTGGATGTCGCACCGTCTGGACCGCAATCCTGTCCGCCGTGCGATCCGCTCTCGTCTCGAGGGTCGCGGTGGTGGCGGTCCCAAGCCTGCGAAGGTCCGCCCGACGTGGCGTCCTAGCTGGCGCTGACGCCACCTCGGCGACCTCGTCGCAGGTGAACCGCATGAACGGCCCGACCACGCACCGCGCGGCGGCGCAAGATTCAGCGCTCGTGAGCGGCGTCGCCCGCATCCCTTGCGGGAAGCAGCGCCGTGAACCTCGAAGCGGCGACGGCAAAGGTCGCT
>JAYTOQ010000167.1:0-6073 GCA_043747665.1 Polyangiaceae bacterium
TCGCGAAGGACGAGAGCCCGCGCGAGGACGCCTCTCTCGCCGCGCTCCAGAAGCTCCAGCCCGTGTTCCGCAAGGGCGGCACGGTGACGGCGGGCAACAGCTCTCCGCTCAACGACGGCGCGAGCGCCATCATGGTGGTGAGCGAGGACGTGCTGAAGGCGGAGAGCCTCGAGCCGCTCGCGCGCGTGGTGTCCGGCGCCACCGCGGGCGTCGAGCCCAACCTCATGGGCGAAGGACCGATCCCCGCCGGCAAGAAGGCGCTCACGCGCGCGGGCTGGAGCGTGACCGATCTCGATCTCATCGAGCTCAACGAGGCCTTCGCTGCGCAGTCGCTCGCCTGCATCCGCGGCCTCGACCTCGATCCCGCGCGCGTCAACGTGCGCGGCGGCGCCATCGCGCTCGGCCATCCCATCGGCTCGAGCGGCTGTCGCATCCTGGTGACGCTGCTCCACGCGATGAAGGCTCGCGACGCGAAGCGCGGGATGGCTGCCTTGTGCATCGGCGTCGGGCAAGGCATCGCCATGTGCGTCGAGCGTTAGCGTGACGCCGGCTGACGCGAACCGCGACGCCCGTCCTCGGTCGGCGCCGCCTCCCGGTCCCCCCTGGGACCTGCCGCTCGAGGAGGCGCCGTTCGCGTTCGTCGATCTCGAGATGACCGGGCTCGATCCGGTGAAGGATCGCGTCATCGAGATCTGCGTGGAGCGGGTGCGCGGCGGCGTGGTCGAGCAGCGGTTGAACACGCTGGTGCGCCCCGAGGACCTTTTGCCCGCCGACGCGGTGGGCAACACGCACGTGCACGGGATCGAGGCCGAGGCGCTGCGCGATGCGCCGTCGTTCGCGGATCTCGCGGCGCAGGTGGCGGCGCTGTTCGACGGCTCGATCCTGGTGGCGCACGGCGCGTCGTGGGACGTGGCGTTCCTCGAGGCCGAGATGGCCCGAGCGGGCGCGCCGATGCCGCTGCCGTTCTACGTCGACACGCTGAACCTTTCGCGGCGGACGTTCGCGCTCGGCAAGCACTCGCTGGAGGCGCTGCGCGAGCACTTCGGCCTCGATCGCTCGCGTGCGCATCGCGCCGACAGCGACGTGACGGCGCTGCGGGCGGTCTGGGAGAAGTGCATCGCGGTGCTGGAGCCGAAGACACCGCGCGACGTCTGGGAGGTGCGGATCGCCCAGCGCAAGGCGCGCGAGCAGATCCTTGCAGAGTGCACGGAAGCCATCGCCTCGAAAGCGCCAGTGACCGTGGTCTATCGGGCCCGCGCGAAGCCCCAGGAGCCCATGCGGATGGTCCTCGTGGAGATCGTCGCGGGGCTCGACCCCCCACGGGTGATCGGCTATCAGCTGCCGGGACGCGGACGTCGCGAGCTCCGGGCCGATCGCATCCTTCGTATCGAACCCGCTACTGATCCGAAAGTGGAGTCTTGAGAGTGATGCGACACGCTCGAATCCTGGTGACGACGGCCGCGCTGATGCTCCTCGCTTCGGTGCCCGCGTGCGGCGGCCCCGACGCCAACTCGGGGCGCGCGCCCATCGCCGACAAGTGGCTCACGCGCGCGAAGGCCGCGTACCGCAGCGGCGATCTCGACGACGCCAGCACCGCCATCGACGGCGCGCTCAAGGCGGCGCCGCGCGATACCGAGACGCGCCTCCTCGGCGCTCGCATCGCGCTCGCCAAGCTCGAATACAACGAGGCCATCAAGCTCACGCAAGGCATCACGGGCAGCGACGCGCTCGGTCTTCGGGGCCGGGCCTACTGGTACGCCGGCGACATCGAGAAGGCCGCCGACGATCTCGAGGAGATGCTCCGCGACCCCAACGTGAAGGACAACTGGGCGAAGGAGGTCGCAAAGCTCGCGCGCCGCGGCCAGGGTCGCCATCCGTTCGCGATCGAGGGCGCGGTCGTCGCGTCCGTCGAGATGCCGCAGGCCGGCCCAGCGCTGGTCGTCCCGTGCGAGCTCGAAGGCGAGCGCATCCTGGCGCTCGTCTCCACCGCGATGGGCGAGCTGATGATCGACTCCTCGAACCGCAAGGAGCCCGCCTGGGTCAACCTGCGCTTCGGCGAGAAGCTCGAGGTCAAGGACGTCCCGGCGCTCACCACCGACCTCAGCAACATCTCACGCCAGCTCGGCGCGCCCATCAAGGCGCTCATCGGCGTCAATGCGCTCCGTCACATGCACGTGACGTTCGATCGTCGCGGCTCGCAGTTCGTGGTTCGCAAGAGCGACCCGTCGGCGCCGCCGGATGCCAGCAAGGTGCCGCTCTTCTACGTGCGCGGCGGCGGCATGATGATGCGCGGCTCGGTCTCCAACAAGGACGACGGCAACGCGCTCCTCTTCGTCGACTCGTCGGCGTTCTATCCGCTCGCCCTCGACGACGCGATGCTGAAGCGCTCGGGCGCCGACCTCGCGCAGTTCCGCAACGAGCCCGGCGCGCCCGCCGCCTGGAAGCTCGGCATGCTCCCGTACTTCAAGCTCGGCACGCTCGACCTGCCGATGGTGCCCGCCATGCAGGGCGCGCCGCTCGCCGAGTACAAGAACAACTTCGACGTCGATCTCGCCGGCGTCGTGGGCGCGGGTCTCCTCTCCGCATTCCGCGTCACGTTCGGTGATGACGGTCGCTGGCTGTGGCTCGAGGTCGATCCGTCGCTAATGGGCGGACCGCAGGGCACCGAGCCGCGCCAGGGACCGGAGCCCTTGCCGCCGCCGGGCGGAGCGGGACCGACGCCGCCGAGCGGTCCGCCGGTCGGCCCCACGCCTCCGCCGCCGTCGGGACCGCCGAAGCTCCCTTCAGGTCCGCCCAAGCCGGCGCCGAAGAGCGAGCCGTCTCCCGCGATCGGCCCGGCTGCTCCGTCGGGCGCACCGGGCGCCAAGAGCAATGCCCCGAAGACGGAGAGCAAGGGAGCGGCGAAGTGAGCCGAGCGCTCGCGGTCTATGCGGGCAGCTTCGATCCGGCGACGCTGGGTCATCTCGACCTCATCGAGCGCGCCGCCGCGCTCTTCGACAACGTGATCGTCGCGATCGGCGTCCATCCCACGAAGAGCCCGCTCTTCAGCGCCGACGAGCGCAAGGAGCTGATCGTCTCGATCGCCTCGCACATCCCGAACGTGGTGGTCGACTCGTTCGACGGCCTGCTCATCGAGTACTGCGCGTCGAAGGACGCGAGCGTCATCGTGCGCGGCCTCCGCGTCACCACCGACTTCGAGTACGAGCTGCAGATCGCGCACGCCAATGCCGACCTCCGCCCGAACATCGACACCATCTTCCTCCCCACGCGCACGAAGCACGGCTTCGTGAGCGCATCGCTGGTGCGCGAGATCGCCAGCCACGGCGGCGACGTGAGCCGCTACGCCCCGAAGGTGGTGTGCGAAGCGCTGGTGAAGAAGTTCGCGAAGAAGCCGTAGTCTCGGCTCGTCGAGAATGAAGCGCGCAGTGCGACGGGACCGTCGCTCGCGGCGGCATGCGTAGAATCATGCGAAGTTCTACGCGATGAAGACGTCGTACTCGATTGCGGCAGGGCAAAAGAACTTCCCGGAGGTCGTTGCTGCCAGCGAGAAGGGGGAGCCCATCCCCATCGAACGTCATGGCGAGACGGTGGCGTACGTGATCTCGAAGGATCGATTCGATGCCGTGCTCGAGACGATGGAGCTCCTCTCCAACCAGGAGTTCGTCGATACGTTGCGCACCTACGAGGCCGGGAAGACGAAGTGGACCTCCCTGGACGACTTGCCCAAGTGAAGGTGCTCGTCTCCGAGCAGATCCTCACTCGCCTGCGCACGATTCATCCAGATCACCGAAGCGACGTCAGGAGCGCGCTCGGTGAGCTCGCCAAGGGCCGCGGAGACATGAAGGAGCTGGCTGGCCGGCTGAGTGGCTTCTATCGACTGCGAATTGGCAGGTATCGAGTCGTGTATCGCTACCGGGACAAACACATCGAAGCGATCTTCCTCGAGCAGCGGAGCATCGTCTACGAGCTCTTCCGGCGCTGATAGACCGGTCGTCAAGGATGGTCGGGTCGAGCGGAATCACCGCGTCAGCGTCGCTTGGGAGACGGCGAGTACGACTCGCACCGCGCTCAGCCTCGCGAAGCGAGCGGATTTCGGACGATCGTGATCGCTAGATCGGCCCATCGTGATCGCCAGGATCGGCGCATCGTGACCACCGGAATCGCCATCGTGATCAACTAGATCGTGATGGTGATCACTCGGATCGGCATCGTGATCAGCCCGTTACGGGCCGATGGCGAGCCGCCGGGCGTAGCGCGTAGCGCACGGGATGTTCTGATGGTGACCTGCCTGCCGGAAATTGGACCATCGGATGCTAGAAAGTTGACTCTCCGCATGCACGATAGAGAGCAGCGATGCGCAAGAGCAGGGGTGATCAGGGGCGAGGTTCCTGCAACGAGCGTCACGGCGGCGACCATCGGCGTGAAGAGCGAATCATCTTTCGCCGGGGACGTCTCGTACGCGATGGTGAGTGAGGTCAGACCGGCCAGGGTGACGGCCTTGGTGTCGAGCCACAACACGATGTCGCCGTAGGTCTGGAAGCTCATCCAGCCCGCTTCCGATTGGATGATGTTGACGCCAGACTGCGTGCTGCGAATCGTGATCCAATCCTGAAGGATGTATCCGTACATTGATCGCTCCTCTGAAAGCGCGAGATGCGCTGTGCATCTCGTCGCAGGAGCACGGTCGATGATCTGCGACTTGCAGAGAATCCTGAACAGTCGACTCTGCCGAATGCACGGTATACGCGACAGCACGGTTCAACAGGCGACTACGTTCAGTGTCCACTCCCGACGACAAGCACTCGGAGAAGATTGGCAATCACCTGGTTCATGTCATGACCGCCCATCTTCTCGAGGATCGTGCGGACGTACCCATCGACGGTGCTCTTCGCGATTTCCATCGAGAGCGGTAGCTGCGTGCGATTCTCGCCCGCAACCAGACGCGCGAAGACGTCGTGCTCGCGCGCCGTCAATCTGGCGAGCACCGCATGCCGGGTGACGAGCGCGACGACGGCCTCCGAAGACGCTCGCGAGGACAAGACGCGGGCGAGCGTCGGCGCGAGGACGGCGCGAGGACGGCGCGGCTGAACGGCTTTCGGATGACGTCGGTGGAGAGGGCGCGCGCATGATTGTTGAGCTGCGCGCTATCGTCTCCGGTCACGAGCGCGCGAACCGTCGAGGGGTGCTCCGCGATGGCCACGTCGAGGACGTCGAGACCCGAGCCGCCCTCGCCGAGCCCCACGTCGATCAGGAAGAGCGCCCAGTCGGCGTGCGCGCGAAGCATGCGGGTGGCGCTCGATGCGGTCGTTGCGCGGCGCCGCATCAGCTCACGCGGGAGCATGTGCGTGAGCGTGCTTGCCACTGCCGGATCGTCCTCGCCGATGAGAACCGCCGTGCGCTCCATTTCCCCTGCACCCCCACTCGAACGATGCAGTGACGTGCCGTAGGGCGCAAGTGAGCAGGTCGCGTTCGACCGTCGCCCCCTGATTGCAAAGGATGACGGGCGTCCAGTCAGCGCCGCCCGAAGGACTATGCGAGCAGGGCACGCTCCGTGGCGGAGAGCTCCGCGTCGAGCTCGGGAAACTGCTCCAAGAGGGCCTGAACGTCGGCGAGGTCTTGCATTCGCTTCGACTTCCGTCGTGCCGAATCCTGTCCCGCGCGTAGCTTGGCCCGAACAAGCGCTTTCAAGCTCAAGACACGAATCTCGCGGCCTTCGAGGGCATGGCGCTCCGAAGCTCTGATCGCCTCCGCGAACGCGGGGTCGTCCGAGAACTGGATAGGCGTCCCACCTGGGCCTCTCCAGTTCTCCGAGTGGGCGTGCCGCCCCTCGAGGACGAAGCCAGCGGCGATGAGCGCAGCCGCCGGGAGCGACTCGTACGTGAGAACGGCCAGATCGATGTCGAGGGTCGTGCGCGGCTCCGCTTGGTAGATCTGGAGTGCCAGGCCTCCGATCAGCGCGTACGGCGTGCTCGCCAGCAGCTCGCAGAGCAGGAGTAGGTCTGGCTTCTTGCTCGCGTCCACCTGCTCACCTGCATCATGGGGTGCGTTCGCTGCACGTTGCATCCAACGGTAC
>JAYTOQ010000168.1:0-1779 GCA_043747665.1 Polyangiaceae bacterium
AGGCCTCGAGCGCGAAGATCTCGCCGTTGCCCGAGCCGACGACGACGCCGCCCGCGATGATCGGGCGCGCATCGAGCGCGTGCTGGAACGTCCAGTTGGCGCCGCCGGAGAGCGGGACGCCGATCAGCTTGTCGTTCTTGGCGCCGGCAACGGCGACGACGAGGTCGGCCTTCGCGCCGGCGGGCGCGTTCTTGAGGCGCGCCTGCACCTCGCCGATCGATTTCCCCTGGTCGTCGAGCCAGTTCGTCGAGAACGTCCCGGGATGCGAGACGTCACTCGCGCACGACGCGGTGGCGAGGCCGAGACCAAGAATGATCGCAGCGGAAAGCGTGGCGCCGACGAGCTTCATCACTTGCCTCCTGCCGTCGCCATGACCGCCTGGTCGATGGCCTGTCGAACGCGTGGCGAGGACCCGGCGGGCCAGCGCTTCTGCACGTCCTTCAAGAACTTGTTGCCCTCGAGCGTGCCCTGCTCGCGGATGCGACCGACGATCCTCACCTTCGCGTCGTCGCTCACGTCGGCGGCGGGCCGGAACAGCACCTGTTCGAGGCCGCCGGTCACGACGTCGAAGGGTACCTTGCCGAGCTTCGCGGCGAGCTGCTCGCACTGCTCGGCATTGCACAGCTGCCCAATCGAGACGGCGGCCTCGTTGACGCGGTGATCGAGGGCGACGAAGAGCTCGGGCACGGCGTCCTTTGCCTTGAGAGCGCCGAGGCCGCTGGCAGCCGTGCCGCGAACGACCGCGTCGCCATCGGAGAGCGCATGCTTCATCGCGGTGGCCGCAGCGGCGCCCTTGGTGCGCGTGAGCGACTTCGCTGCGGCGCGACGCACGTTGGCGTTGCGATGGACGGTGTACTGCGCGAGCGCAGCGCTGCCGGTCTCCGACTCGAGGTCGCCGAGCGTCTCGATCGCGGACTGCGTCAGCGGCAGCGACATGCCGCGCGTGAGGATCTCGGCGACCACCGGCGCAGCTGCGGCGCCGCCCGGTCCTGCGAGGCGCGCCTCGTCGAGCGCATCCTTGATCTGGCCTTCGTCACCCGACTTGAGCTTGGCGACGATCGGCTTCACGTCGATGGCCGGCGGCGCGGCTGCACCCGCGCCCGCGGTCTTCCGGTCCTTCTTCTCCGCCGGCTTGTCGGCCGGCTTCTGGGCGAAGGCCCGGGACGACAGCAGCGCGAGCGCGAGCGCGCCGATCGCCAAGGTCGAAGAGCGGGACGTGCGAGCCCACCGAGATGAGAAAAGACGCATGGAAGAGCCCCCGTGGCTGTGCCCCGAATAACACGAAAACGAGCGGCTGCGGGAATCACCCCGTGCTATCCCGAGTCGAATGCCGTCGGTTCCGCCGCCCCCCGACAGCGCGCCGCCCGATCCGACAGAGTCGAGCCGCCCGTCCGAGTCGCCGCGCGCATCAGAGTCGCCTGCACGCGGTCGCGGTCGCGGTCGCGGTCCACTGAAGCGACCGCGCTACCTCCTCCTCGCGCTGATCGGCGCGCTCGTCTTCGGCGCGGGCTGCTGGATGGACGGCTGCGGCCGCCTCGCGTTCTATCGAGGCGAGCAGGACCAGTCGCTCGCCCTCAACGCGTCGATCAAGGCCGACACCGATCGCAACCGCGCCGAGGCCCTCTACCATCGCTTCACCGAGGTGGCAGACGCAGCACGGAAGCGCGCCATTCCGCTCGCAGCGGCGACGTTCGTGCTCGGCGCGGCGCTCCTCGCGCTCGGCTCGCGCGCGCTCGCCGGCAAGACCAACACGCGCGGCGCTCTCGTGCAGGTGGTCAT
>JAYTOQ010000169.1:0-6064 GCA_043747665.1 Polyangiaceae bacterium
GCTCACGGTCGATCGAGCGCACGTTATCGCTTCGCCACGAAGTTCGTGAGCCTTGGCCGCCCCGTCGATCCCCGCAGTCGGGCCAAGAAGCTGATGCGAGGCCTCGCTGCCGCGAAGGCGAGCGGGGCCGACCACGTCGTCATCACCGGCGACCTCACCGAGATGGGCGACGCGCGAGAGTTCGAGCACTTCGCGAACCTCCTCGACGACGCCGGCATGCCCGAGGGTGGCGTCACGCTCGTCCCCGGAAACCACGACGCGTACACCACCAACGGCGCATGGCGGCGCGCGCTCGAGGGACCGCTCAAGCGCTACGCATCCGCGAGCGCCGAGGGCGAGGGCGGCAAGGTCGTCGACCGAGGCGAGGTGGTGTTCCTCCCCATCGACACGTCGTACTTCCAGTCGATGGCCCGCTCCGCCGGCACCTTCACTCCCGGTGCCGCGCGCGCGGTGCAGGCGCGGATCGACGACCCCGGCCTGCGCGACAGGGCCATGGTGCTCGTCATGCATCATCCGCCTTTCCTCCGTCACTCGAACGCGCTCTCCGAGTGGATCGACGGACTGCGCGGCTGCAAGCACGTGCTCGCGATGCTCGCGCAGCATCCTCGCGTGCAGATCCTGCACGGTCACATGCACCGCGTGGTCGATCGCATCGTCGATCTCGGCAAGGGCGTAGCGGGCGTCGCCAACCGCGCGCGCATCTTCGGCGCTCCGGCCGTCGTCGACGACGCGGACGATCTCCCGCGCGTCCGTCTCTACGACCTCCGCGACGGCGTGCTCGAGAGCGCAGGCCTCTACGCGATGTGACGCTCGCTCAGCGGGTCGCGGCGAGGAGGGCCATGAGGAGATCCGCCTGCTCCTGGATCGCGAAGTCCTTCGTGTCTCGGGCGAGGAGCTTCATCGAGCTCGCATGCAGCTCGGCGATGCGGCGAAGACCACCGGCCTTGCCAACGTCGTCGCCGATGAACGCGGCGTCGAGGCGGCGTAGGGTCGCCATCGCCGACGCGTACGCGATGACATCGCCGTGCCGCGACTTGGCGATGCGCTCGATGTCGTCGTCGTAGATACAGGGCACTTCGGCGGCGAAGTCACGCGGTCCGCCCCAGTCGAGGTCGTCGACGTGGGCGGTGACCGTGAACTTGAACTGCTCGTTCGGGACCCACGGCGGAACGGTCACGCGCAGGACTTCGGTCCGCGACTCGCCGGAGCGAACGTTGCCGAGCCAGAGTTCGCCGGCATCGAGCGCCCAGCGCGCCTCGCCACCCGAAGCCTCGAGCACGTGCGACGGCGCCGGCGTTCCCTCGAACGTCAGCCGCACGTCGCGGAACTTGGTGAGCCCGGCCTGCGGGATCTGCGTGCGCACCGCCTCGAGGCGCTCGTCGAGATCGTCGACGCCACGCGTGCGAACGGACCCCAGCTGGACGCCACGCTGAGTGAGGCGCTGCACCTCGGTGGTGTCTGCCGGCGTCATGGCCTCGTCGGTCAAGAGGAGCACGCGCTGCGTGATCTCGGGCGAAGTGACGGCGGCACCGGCGGCGCGCAGCGCGGCGGGCAGATCGCGCGCTGCGCGGGTGCGCGGCCGCATGTTGTTCTTCAGCGCAGCGATCATCATCGAGCGGTGCGACGCCGGCATCATCGGGACGATGGTCCGTGCGCCGCGCGCATCGAGAATGGTCACGCGATCACGACCTGCGAGCTGCGCGAGCGCCGCATCGGCGAGGGCAGGAGCGTCGGCGCCATCGCCATCGAGGACGATGGCGACGTTCTCGCCCCACCGCGCAGTGCCTTCCGCGGCGGGCGCGATGACGTCCACGCGAACGAGCACCTCGCCGCCCCAGGACGGAACGCGCGTGTCGCTGGGCCGCAGCACGATGGCGAGGCCGGTCGTCGCAAGCACGGTCGGTGCGCTGGTCTTCGTGAAGCGTCCGTCCTTGGGCAGGATGAACCCGATCGGGGCGCGCCAGGGCTCGTCTGCGCTGCGGCGGAGGACGGCCGTGGGCGGCTCGCTGTTGTCGCGGTACTCGACACCGTTGGCGGTGAGCACCGAAGCGCCGTGGCCGTTGCCGGCCTTCTCCTGGAACGACACGGTGCCGTCGCGCGCCACGTAAGGGCGATCGCAGCCCGCGACCAAGACGCAGGCGGCGAGCGCCGCGGGCGCAAACGACGACGGGATCCGGAGCGTCACGGGTGGAAGTATACGCGCGAGCGACGCAGAGTCATCTCGCCGGTGGGGAATAGCGAACCGGGCGCGTTGTTGCCTTGAGATAGAGCGGATGTTTGGGCTCGCCGCTCTCGGTCCGACCGAGGCACTGCGGGCGTCCGTGGATCGCACGCGCCATCTCGGCGACGCATCGTCCGCGCTCGAGCAAGAGGCCGTGCGCTCCCCACCCCACGACGAGCTTGCCGTCGCGATTCGCCTCGAAGGCCAGAGCGATGGTGGCGTCGTTGTCGGGTCCCACCACCTCCCGTCGGCTCGCTGCGCGAAGGTGCAGCGCCTTCGGATCGGTCGAGCGGAACGCGAACACGTTGAGCATCACCAGCGTGCCGAAGCCCCAATCGTCGGCGAAGCCGAGGATGCGGCGGATGGTCGGGTCGTCCTTGTTCTCGTCGGCGGTCGAAGGATTCAGTCCGACGAACACCATGGTGCGCCCGTTGGCCTTCCATTCGCGACGGAGCTCGTACCGATAGAGGCCGCACGGCGAGAACTTCGCCGTGGACACGCCTTCGCTCCCCCGGAAGCTCCAGCCGACGCCCCGTACGTCGCGTACTCGCGTCACCGCTGCGTTGCGCCGCGCTGCGAAGGCGGCGGCGGTTGGCTCGGGGGCGCACCCATCGATCGGAGCGCCGTCGCGCAGTCGTCGGCCACGAGGCGATTGCCCGCGCCTCGCGCCAGCTCGCGGAGCTTCTGGTACTCGAGACGCGCGGGATCCATCTCGCCGCGGCTCTCGAGCAGCTTCGCGAGGAGGAGGCGGCCGCCCAGCACGTCCCACGTGAACTCGTTGGCCTCCGCATAGCGAATGCCTTGCCAGAGCACCCGAACGGCATCTGCGTCGCCGGCGAGGCCGTCGAGGAACGCGAGAAACATGCGGTTGTGACTCGCGAGGCGATCGTGACCGAGCTCGTCGCAGAGCGCGAGCGACTGCTTCACGGCGCCATAGGCGCGCGCGTAGTCCTCGAGATGGACGAGGATGTCGCCGAGGTTGTGCAGGTTGACCGCCACCTCGTACTGGAGACCCAGGTCGCGCGCCATGTCGATGGCCTGCTCGCTGTGGAGCGCGGCCGCCCGGAAATCGCGCGCGAAGTAGTCGATCAGCGCGCTCAGCTTGTGCCTCTCGCAGACGAACGTCGGCTCGTCGGGCACGAGCGACATGGCGCGATCGAAGTGACGTTGCGCTGCGGTGTGATCGCCCATCGCCGCGTTGGTCTGCACGAGGCTGACGAGCAGCTTGTGCTCTTCGATCTTGTCGCCGGCCGTCGTGACGATCGACTGCAAGCGCTCGAGGAGCGTGAGCGAGCGCTTGAAGTCGCCCTGGCGTCCCGAGAACTCGGCGGCGGCGACCATGGCCGACTTGACGAGCTCCTGACGATCCTGCGCGATGGCCTCGGCAGTCGCGAACTGCGCGCGCGCGGCATCGAACATGTGCAGCGCGCCGAGGATGCGCCCCGCATCGATGCGGACGCGCACGCGCAGCTCGAGCGCGTCGCGGTACGTGGCGGGTGAGGCATCGACGTGCGCGATGACGCGCTCGCAGAGCTCCATCGCCTCGGGCAGCGTGCGCACGAGACGCACGGCCTTGGCAAGGCCCGCGAGCCATGCCGCGAGCTCGGCGGGCTCGCGCGTGGCCGGCTCGCACAGCTCGATGGCGCGCGCGAAGTCACGAGCAGCTGCCTCCAGCTGGCCGTTCTCGAGCCGGCGATCGGCGCTCTTCGCGAACCACAGTCCCGCGCGTTGGCGATCCCCGGCAGCGTAGAGATGCGTGGCGATGCGCCCGGCGTGCTCGACGGCGTGCTCGGCGAGGACGTCCTCGAGCGCGCGACCCGCCGCGGTGTGCATCTCGCGCGCTGCTTCGGCAGTGAGCGCGTCGATGACCACCTCGCGCACGATGGGCGACGTGAACATCAGCTCCAGCGGCCCGGTGTGCACGAGGAAGCCGCGATCGCGGAGGACAGCGAGCGAGCGCTCGAGCCCAGTGAGATCGAGACCGGTCATCTGCGCGAGCACCGCCGCGTTGATCGGCTCGCCGAGCACGGCGGCGCCCTGCAAAATGGCGCGATCCGCAGCGGCGAGATGCGCGACACGCGACGCGACGAGGCCGCGCAACGTCTTCGGCAGCGCGAGATCCTGTCCGACCAGCTTCATCGTCACGAGCGAGCCGTCGGCGACGGTCACCGCGCGGGCCTCCACGAGCGCCTTCAGGATCTCCTCGATCATCTGCGGATGGCCGCCCGCGCGCTCGCGAACGAAGCGCATCAGCTCGTTCGGCACGCGCTCGATGCCAAGGCGCACCGCAACGAGGCGCTCCGCGTCCTGGGCGCCGAGGTCGGAGAGATCGAGACCGGCATGGACGGGGAGCTTCTCGAGCGGATGCGAGAACCCTGCCCGAGCGGCGAGCACGAAGAGCGCACGCGCCTGCGGTACGCGCGAGATCACCGCCTCGAGCACGCCGAAGCTGTCGCCGTCCATGCAGTGCGCGGCGTCCCAGGAGAAGGCGTGCGGTCGATCCTCGCAGAGGCGGAGGACCATGCGCGTGAAGGCATTCACCAGCGACGCCTTGGCGTTGGCCTGGGAGACGCCGGCGCTCGCGCCGAGGGCTGCGAGGACTGCTCCGACCTCGTCGTCGTGGAGACCGAGCGCGCGAAGGCGTGGCACCACCTGGCGGATGCGCACGTCGGGATCGCCTTCGGCGACGCCGCAAAGTACCTGTAACATGCACTGAATACCGGAGAGCGGCAGCTCGGTTCCGCGCGGAAGGCACGTCGCGAGGTGCCAGCCGACGTTGTAGCCGCCCTTGCGGAGGCGGCGCTCGACCTCGAGGAGGAGCCGCGTCTTCCCGATGCCATGATCGCCGCGCACCGTGGCCACGCTGGCGGTGCGACGCGTGGCGTTGGCGAGCACCTCGCCGACCGCGCGCAGCTCGTCGCGGCGTCCGACGAAGCGACCGAAGGCCTCGCTCGTACCGCGCACCTCTTTCACGAGGAGCGTCGTCGTCGCGGAGAGCCCGGGGGTGCGTGACTCGCCGAGCGTGTCGAACACGAAGAGGCTTCGCACCTGCCGCATCGCCGACGCGCTGATCGCGCACATCCCCTCGCGCGCCCGGGCGAGATCGCGCGCGGTGGCGACCAGCGACGCAAGCTGATCACCCTCGGTGGGCACACCGTCGCCGCTGACGTGGATCCGCCCGACGTGGAGACCCGCGCTCGGCTGCCGGGCACCGGCGAGCGAGCGGAGGACCACGAGCGCGCAGCGCGTCGCCACCTCGGTGTCGCGTCCGTCGGGGTCATCGACGCCGAAGAGCGCGGTGACCTGCTCGGGATCGCGGGACAGGAGGCGTCCGCCGTGACGGGCGATGGTATCGGCGGCGCGCTCCGCGAGCGACGGATCGTCGCGGCCGGGCAGCTCGACGACAAGCGCCGTGACCTCGCGACGCTCACCCATGCCGGCTGCGCGCTCGACGTCGACGAACGGCGCGCCGGTGTCCACCCGATCGGCGCCGCTCGTCGAGGGATAGCTGTGACGATGCGAGCCCGGCACCTCGACGGGCGTGCGCTCTTGCGACGGCGCGCCTTCCGCATCGAGAACGACGTGCGGGCCTGTCTCGTCCTTCGATCGGAATTCGCCGAGAAAATCTGCCAGATCGTGCGCAGAGAAGCGACGGCCTTGCGAGTAGAGGAACGCGAGCAATGCCTCGTACATGCGACCGGCGTCAGCGAAGCGATCGGCCTGCTTCGGCGCCATGGCCGTCTTGAGGAGCGCGACCAGCTCGGGCGGCACGTCGGGACGAAGCAGCTCGACGGGCGGGTACTCGACCATCGACACGCGGCGCAGCGTCTCGAACGACGTCGG
>JAYTOQ010000170.1:0-9154 GCA_043747665.1 Polyangiaceae bacterium
TGAAGACCGGCGAGGCGGTGGGTGCGCCCGCCCTCGTCGACAACGCTTGCTACGCGGTGGTCCGCGCCGGCGACCTCGTGCAGGTCGGCAACAAGAAGGACGCGCCCAAGCGCAAGATCCTCAAGTCCAAGTCCATCCCCAAGTCGGTCGTCATCGTCGGCGCCGGTGCGGCTGGCGCCGCGTGCGTCGAGATGCTTCGGAAGCTTGGCTACGGCGGCACCGTCACCATGATCGGCGCCGAGGAGCCCGGCCCCGTCGATCGCCCTAATCTTTCGAAGGACTATCTCGCCGGCACCGCGCCCGAGGAGTGGATTCCGCTCGGCTCTCGTGAGCGCTACGCCGAGCTGAAGTGCGAGCTCCTCCCGAGCACCCCCGTGACCTCCATCGACGCCGCGGCGAAGAAGGTCACCCTCGAGGGCGGCCGAAGCATCGGCTACGACGCGCTCCTCCTCGCCACGGGCGGCGAGCCCACGCGGCTGCCGATCGAGGGCGCCGCGCTCCCGCACGTCCACACGCTGCGCTCGCTCGCCGACTCGCGCGGCATCATCGAGAACGCGAAGATCGCCAAGCGCGCGGTCGTGATCGGGGTGAGCTTCATCGGCCTGGAGGTGGCGGCCGCGCTCATTGCACGCGGCCTCGAGGTCCACGTCGTGGGTCCCGAGCCGGTTCCCCTCGCGCGCGCGCTCGGCGAGGCGCTCGGCGCGCACGTGCAGAAGCTCCACGAGAGCAAGGGCGTGAAGTTCCATCTCGGCACCACGCCGAAGGTCATCCACGAGAAATCCGTGCAGCTCGCGAACGGCGTCTCGCTCGACGCCGATCTCGTGGTGGTCGGCGTCGGCGTGAAGCCGCGCGTCGCGCTCGCCGAGGCCGCGGGGCTGAAGGTCGACAACGGCGTCGTCGTCGACGATCGCCTGCGCACGAGCGCTCCAGGAATCTGGGCAGCCGGCGACATCGCGCGCTATCCGGATCCGCGCGTTGGTGATCACGTGCGCATCGAGCACTGGGTCCACGCCGAGCGCCAGGGCCAGCACGCCGCGCGCTCCATGCTAGGGAGCGAGGAGAGCTACCTCGACACGCCGTTCTTCTGGAGCGCTCATTACGATTTGACCATCTCGTACATCGGGCATGCGCCCGGCTACGACAGCGTCGAGGTCTTCGGCTCCATCGACGCGAACGACGCGGCCGTCGCCTTCCGCAAGAACGGCAAGACCCTGGCGGTCGCGACGTTGAACCGCGATCAGCTCTCGCTGGCGGTCGACGCCGCGATGACGCGGAACGATCTGCCGGGCGTGGATGCGGTGCTTCCGGTGAGCCGGCGGAGCAGCCTCGGTTTCATGTAGCTCGAGGGAAGGAATTCCACTTTACAGCGCAAAGTGGTGCAGGACCCGAGGTGCAATTCTGGTTCGACGCGGCTTCGAAATGCGAAGCGGCGCTCCTGGCTTTCGCCGGGAGCGCCGCTTCGTCAGCGTTCTTCTACAATCAGCTCTTCGGGGCGCCAGCGGCGCCGGGGGCGCCGGCCACCGGCGAGTCCGGGATGGTCGCCGCGGCGGGGGCCTTCCAGCCACCGGCCGTGAAGCCGTCGATCAGGCCGTCGAGGACGTCCTTCTCGAAGCCGAGCGTGTCGGAGGTCGCCGAGATGGTGCCGAGGAGGCCGAGGGCGCGACCGACCCACTTCGTCGTCCGCGAAGAGACCTCACCCGTGACGTCGCCCATGGTCGTCTTGCCGAGATCCGCCTGCGAGAGGCCGTTCAGCGTGATGGCGACCTTGCCGCCTTCCATCGTGACGCCCGGCGTGAGGCCGGCCGTGTTGGGGCGCTTGCCGGTCTTCTCTTCGACGACGTCGGCCGTGTAGACCGAGGCCATCTGCTTGGCCGAGTCGAGGAGCGACGTTACCGCCATCGGGTAGCGCACAGCGGCGGCGCCGTTCGCGATCTTGGCATCGTCGACCGCCGCGCGGAGGTTGACGAGGACGGCGCCGAAGCGGTCACGAACGTCGGCGGGCGCCTTCTTGGCGGCCTCCTTGACCTTCGGGATGAAAGCGTCAGTGAGCTTGTCGGCCTTCTTCTCGATCTTGTCAGACTGCTTCTCGAGACCCTCGATGGTCTTCTTGTGCGCCTTCTTGTCGGCGTCGGAGACGTTCTTCTCGTCGAGCGCGGCCTCCTCGACGGCGATCTGCGCCTTGATGTCACCGAGCGCCTTGCGCTGCTCCATGATCTCCGCCCAGGCGGTGCCGAGGTCGGGGCTGATGGCGGCGAGGAGGCTCGGGTACTTCGAAGCGATCGGGGTCGCGACGGTGACGGCGACCGGCGCGGGGGTGGCAGCGGGGGCCGGCGCGGGCGTCGGGTCGACGGCCGGCGTCTTGTCGGCGAGGGGAGCGTTCTTGCTGCCCTTCTTGTTGGACTTGGACGTGTCGTTCTTGGCGATCGCGCCCGGCCTCTTCTTCGCGCCCTTGCCCTTGCCGTTCTTCACGGCGGGCTCGGCAGACTTCGCGACGGGCTCCTGCGGCGCGTCCGCGGCGTTCGCCGCAGCGGCAGGAGCCGCGGCGGCAGGAGCGGCCGCGGGAGCAGCCTTCGCGCCGGCGACCGGCTTCGGTTCGATCGAGGCGAGCGACTTCGCCCAGACCTCGGCGGGCACGATGCGTGCGCCTGCGCCGGGGCCGCCGGCTGCGTAGAGCTGATGCTGGCGGAGGTCGGCGAGGGTCTTGGTCGCGTCGTCCTTCGCGGGCCCGACGTTGGCGAGCCACACCGAGTCGTCGTTGGCGGGCGTGTCGGTCATGACGCGGTCGACCTGCTGAGCGGTCTTCTCGGCGACGTCAGCGCGACGAACGACGACGCTCATCGGCGCGGGGTCAGTGAACGCCCACGCGACCTTGGGGTTTGCAGCCGCGGCGAGCGCGCCACAGCCCGTGCTGGTCGCGAGGAGGGTGCCGAACAAAGCAGTGGTGCCGATGGTCTGGACCCATCGGACGGTGACGTCCTTCATGATGATTCGCTCCCCAACAAGGAAAGTTTTTGAGAACCGGCTCACCCGAAGCAGCGTCGGGGCCGAGGTGCGGGTGGGTATACGGGGGGTGGCATCAAACCTTCCCCTCCCCGCGTTCTCGAATCCCGCAGACCCGGAAGGCCGCGAATATGGCGCTTCTCTCAGCCCGTATTCGACGCGCGACAGTCGGACCACGGCATGTCGTCGAACGCCGCGAGGGCGTCGAGGGCCTCCAGCCGGCGGTCCGAGGGCATGGGACGGGCGCCCGAGGCATCCGGGTCATCCAGGTCGCGGACGGACGACGGCGCGCTCGACGGCGAGCCGCGCGCGGTCATGAGCGGCCACTGCTCGTCGCGCAGGAGCGGCGTGACGCGCGCGAGCTCGGTGCGCATCATGCGGATGCGCGTTCGCTGAGCAGGATTGGCGCGGAGCGCACGCGAGAGGATCTCGGCGAGCTTGCGGAGCTCGGGTCGCGCGCGGAGCGACGCGACGCCCGGCGGCAGGCCGTCGTGCGCGAGGTGCTGGCGGATGACACCGAAGAGCTCCTCGCCGTCGAACAGCGGGGACGCTGTGAGCAGCTCGAACGCGAGGCACGCGAACGAGTACGAGTCGGCCGCGAACGCGCTCTCGGGCGCGCGGTCGTCGCTCCAGACCTCGGGCGGCGCGTACATCGGGTTGCCGCACTTCTTGCGGACGTGACGGCCGCTGAGCCCGAAGTCGACGAGCGTCGCAGCGCCGGTGCCACGACGGAGGATGACATTGTCGGGCTTGAGATCGAGGTGCCCGACGCCGGTCGCGTGCATGGCATCGACGCCGGCCAGGACGCCGTCGAGGATCTCGAGCGCGCGGCTCGTGGTCATCGCGCCCGCGGCCAGCTCCTCTTCGAGCGTGCGACCCTCGACGAGCTCCATGACGAGGAACGGCTTCGGGCGTGCGGCGACGTCGAACGCCAGGATGCGCGCGAGGTTGGGATGCACCGGGATCGCGGCGAGCGCGGAGGCCTCAGCGCGGAACTGCGCGAGCAGCTCCTCTTCGGGAACGTAAGCGGCGAGGGCCGCAGCGTCGTGCGGCACCTTGAGGACGACGTCCTTGGCAAGCGGATCGCCGTCGTCCTCCACGCGACGCGCGAGGAAGAGAGAGCCGAGCCCGCCGCTCGCCATGGGGCGCACGAGCCGGAAGCCGCCGAGCACGCCGCCTGCGGGGACCCATGAAGGGAACGTGCGCTCCGGTGCCGACACGAGGCTGGCAGGCAGCACGCTGCGTCGGCCAGGCAGCATCGAGGGCGGCCGGCTGCGGCGCTGCGGGTCGAGCGCTTCGCGGCCGCGCGTGACGAATGTGTAGAGTGCACACGATCGGGCGGCGAGGTCGGCGCGGTTCGGGCGCGCCTCGACGTAGAGCGCCTGGAGGGCCCCGACGCGCTGCAGCGGCAGGTGCGTCTCGTGACGATCGCCCTCGGGAAGCAGGGCGAGAACGGCATCGGCGACGCGGTTGGCACGGCCCCACGCGGGCGTCTCGCCGCGCTCGATGGCAGGCAGCAGCTCGCGCTCGAGCGTGTTCAAGAGTCCGAGTACGAGCCCGTCGTCCGCCACCGTGTACGCCTCCGTTTGCCTTCGCGGTCGCCGCACGCCCAAGGTCGGGGCAGCGTCCCGGGTCGAAGCGCTGCACTGCGCGTTCCATCACGCTCCTCTAGGGCGAACCCGTCCGGGATCTACCGGATGCGCATTTTTCGCGGCGGGGCGGAGTCGCGCGTGGCGGAGGCCCGGGCCAACGGCGATCCAGGCGCGGGGTCCATTCGCGTTCAGCGGTCGTCGGCGTTCGTGTGGGTACGACGCATGGACTCTCGCCACCGGCGGTACGTCGCGACGCGCAGCGCGCGCGCTGCCAGCGCGCGCGGAAATGCTCCGCCGCGACGGCGCGGACTGGCCGGCATCAGCTCGCCGAAGCCCTTCGGGTCGAGCGCGCGGGCCACCTCGGAGGGGCATCCGGCCGATCAGCGCGCGCCCGGCGTGCGGTCGAGGCCATGGCTCGACCGTAGCCCGACGAATATTTCCCATCGTGCAAGAAGCCGAGCGGAGGATGCGAGGCACAGGTTTGCTCCGGCGGCACGTGGCAATGCCCCGCCGGCGACACCTCGGTGGCGCTCACGCCCATGAGCTGTGACGCCGACGGCGGCTGAGCAGCTGCCGAATACGGTGGGCGAACCCGCGCGCGCACGCAATAATCCGCGCTCGCATGCGACGCCCCCTCCTCTCCTTCCCGTTCCTCGCTCCCCTCGTGCTCGGTGTGCTCGGTGTGCTCGGTGTGCTCCTCGCGCCGCTCGACGTCGCCGCCGATACGCCGCCCACCTCGAGCACGCCGCTTCCAGCGGTGCCGCTGGCAGTCTCGATGCACGCGACGACCACCACGCTGCCGAACGGGCTCCAGGTGATCTTCGACGAGGACCACCGCACGCCCATCGTGACGACGAACCTCTGGTACCACGTCGGCTCGAAGGACGAGGCCGAGCACCGCAACGGGTTCGCGCACCTCTTCGAGCACGTCATGTTCCAGGGCAGCAAGCACGTGCCCGAGGACCGCTATTTCCGCTTCCTCGAGCAGGCCGGCGCCACGTCGATCAACGGCACCACCAACACCGACCGCACCAACTACTTCGAGACCGTTCCCGCCAACCAGCTCGAGCTCGCGCTCTGGCTCGAGAGCGATCGCATGGCGTATCTCCTCGATCACGCTGACCAGAAGACGTTCGAGAGCCAGCGCGAGGTGGTCAAGAACGAGCGCCGCCAGAACTACGAGAACGCGCCGTACGGCATGGTCATGGCGTTCATTCGCGCCGAGCTCTACCCGAAGGACCACCCGTACCACCTGCTCACGATCGGCAGCCCCGAGGACCTCGACGCCGCGAGCCTCGAGGACGTGAAGGGCTTCTTCCGGGCCAACTACGTGCCCAACAACGCGACGCTCGTCGTCTCCGGCGACTTCGATCGCATCAAGGCCGGCGCGCTCGTCGCGAAGTGGTTCGGCCCGATCCCGCGCGGCAAGGAGGTGCCGCGCAAGAAGGCGATCAAGACCACCCATCCCTTTGAGACGCGCATCGAGATCGAGGCCGGCGTCGAGCTCGCGCGCGTCTACGTGAGCTGGCCCACGCCGGAGTTCTTCGCGCCCGGCGACGGCGAGCTCGATCTCGTCTCGCACGTGCTCACCGGCGGCAAGACGAGCCGCCTCTACAAGCGCCTCGTCTACGATCTCCAGATCGCGCAGAGCGTCGGCGCTTCTCAGCAGTCGAGCGAGCTCGGGAGCGTCTTCGAGATCACCGCCACCGCCAAGCCCGGGCACACGGGTGACGAGCTGCTCAAGGTGATCGACGAGGAGCTCGCCAAGGTCCGCGCGAGCGGCATCACCGCCGACGAGCTGTCTCGCGCTCGCACGTCGATCGTCGCGGACACGCTCTTCGATCTGGAGCGCAGCTCATCGCGCGCCAATCGCCTCAACACGTATGCCCATTACGTCGGCGATCCGAACTACCTCGGCAAGGACGTCGCTCGGACCACAAACGCCACCACCACCAGCGTCGCCGACGCCGCGAAGAGCTGGCTGAAAGAGAAGGACCGCGTGGTCGCCATCGTCACCGCCAAGAAGGAAGCGCCCATCGCCGGACGCGTTACGAAGATCACGCGAGGTGGCCAGTGAGCCGCCGCATGCCGCGCATGAACGCGCTCGCGCGCGCTGCGTCTCTCGCCTTCGCGTGTGCGCTCGCGCCGGCGCTCGCCGCGTGCGGGGGCGAGGCACCGCCGCCGGTCGCGCCTCCCCCGCCCACCGCGCCGCTTGCGCCGCTCCCGCCCTCGCCGCAGGTCCCGCCGGAGACGCCGGATGCGCCGTTCCGCCAGCAGGCCCCGGCGGCTGACGGGAAGATCACGTTCGTCGCGCCGAAGGTGGCGGAGGCGCAGCTCAAGAACGGGCTCCGCGTCCTCATCGTCGAGCGTCACGAGCTCCCCGTGGTGGGCATGCGCCTCGTCGTCGGCGCAGGTGCCGGCGACTACGAGGGCGCGCGTCCCGGTGCGCTCTCGTTCCTCGGCGGCATGATCGAGCAAGGCACGAAGAAGCGCACCGCGCTGCAGATCAGTGACGACTTCGAGGCCATCGGCGCCCAGCACGGCGCGTGGTTCGACTGGGATTCGGGCGGCGTCAGCGTCAAGGTCCTCGCCGACAAGCTCGATGCAGCGCTCGAGCTGATGAGCGACGTCGCGCTCCACGCCACGTTCCCCGACGCCGAGGTGGAGCGCCTCCGCGCGCGACGCATCGCCGGCATCCAGTCGGAGAAGAGCAGCCCTGGCACCGTCGCGCAGAACGCGCTCGTCGCCGCGCTCTTCGGTCGCGCACATCCCTACGGCCACAGCCTGAGCGGCGAGGAGATCGACGCGAAGAAGCTCACGCGCGCTGAGCTCGTTCGGGCTTACGAGCGCCTCTTCGTGCCAAGGAACGCCGCCATCGTCGTCGCCGGTGACGTCACGAAGGACGCGATCCTCCCCAAGCTCGAGGCCACCTTCGGCCAGTGGAAGAGTGCCGCCGGGGCCGTCTCGCACAAGGGCCCGAAGCCCATCGTCAAGGCCGCCACCGACAAGCGCATCGTGCTCGTCGACCGCGCGGGGGCGCAGTCGCAGATCCAGGTCGTGAGGCCCGGCGTTCCTTACGCGGTCAAGGATCGCGAGAGCATCCTCGTCATGAACGCCATCCTCGGCGGCATGTTCTCGAGCCGCATCAACATGAACCTGCGCGAGAAGAACGCCTACACGTACGGCGCGCGCTCGTACTTCGCCATGCGTCACGGCGCGGGCCCGTTCCTCGCCGGCGCGTCGGTCCATGCCGAGAAGACGGTGCCCGCCATCAAAGAGATCTTCGTCGAGATCGAGGGTCTCCGCCGCGACGGTCCCACCGAGGACGAGCTCGCGCTGGCGAAGGAGAGCATTCGCCTCGCCATGCCCGGTCGCTTCGAGACGGCCGGAGACGTCGCGGCAGCGGTCTCCGATCTCGTCGTCTACGACCTCCCGCTCGACGATCTCGAGAAGAAGCTCGCGCGCATCGACGCCGTGACCATCGCAGACGTGAAGCGCGTGGCAGCCGAGTACCTCAAGGCCGATGCGATGACCGTCATCGTGGTCGGCGGCAAGGCCACGCTCGCCCCGCAGCTCGACGCGCTCGGGCTCGGCGCCTACGACGAGCGCGACGCGTACGGCAATCCCGTCACCTCGGGCGCCTCCGACACATCCACGAAGGCGCCGACGAAGACGCCGCTCACGGTCCCGAAAAAGTAGGCGACGGGGCGCGCAGCGTGAGCTCGAGCTCACGCAAGTCGTTCGCGCGCGGTCTTCACATCGAACCTCGCGGTCTGCAATCCGACCTCGAGCACGCCGACACTGTCGTCATCATCGTCCACGACCACGACCGTGGTGGGTACGGGCATCGAATACCCACGATGAACAGCGGCAGGGCGCGAGCGAGCGCGAGCGCGAGCGCGAGCGCGAGTGACAACTCTCTTCACGATCTGCTGGCGTGCTCGCGTCGACCGGAGCGTTCTGGAGCCAGGCGTGGGGGATGACGCCGATCGACGACTTGCTTGTGGTGCTCCGGCGGCAATGAGCCCACGAGGAAGACGATGTTGTCGATTCCCAAGCCGATCTCCATTCCGGTGAGCATGAGCAGCGCGACGATTCAATCGGTCGAGGGCCTGTCCTGCGGCCGCTTCCGTCACTTCTTAGGGATGCGCTTCTTCGAGCCGCTCCTTTTGGCGGCAGTGTTCTTCTTGGCGCTCTCCTTCCTGACGCCCGCCTTTTTGGCGCTGCTCTTCTTCTTGGCGCTGCTCTTCTTGCGGCCGCTGCCGCTCTGCTTGCCGCCGCCGTCCTGCATGTTCACGGTGGCGTACGCACGGCCTGCGGCGGCCTTCTTCGAGACGCCTCGCTTCTCGTAGCTCTCCTCGATGTGCTCGGCCTGCCGCCGCTGCTTGCCCGTGTACGCCTTCTTGCTCCCGCGCTTGCTCGCCATCGTCTCCTCCGAAGCTCAGGCCATCATCGACCGCGCCAGTCAGACGGACGCGTGGCGACGACCGCCCAAGCCGACCAGGAGCATGACCACCAGCGCGCCGATGACGCTGCCGATGACGCCCGCGGTGTGGAACGCG
>JAYTOQ010000171.1:0-3251 GCA_043747665.1 Polyangiaceae bacterium
GCGACGTAGGCGTCGTAGCGAAGGCCGTGCGAGTCGGAGCCCTGGTAACGGACCTCGCCTTCGGGGCCGCGTGAGAGGCTCAGCGCCTCGCCGAGCACCGCTTGCTGCTGCACGCGAACGTGGAGCGCGACGGTGCGCGGCGGCAGAAAGACCACCGGCGGGTCGAGCGGCTCGAGGTCGATGGTGATCCGCCGATCGGCCGGGTTCGAGCGCCGCACGATGGCCAGCGTCTCCCCGCTGTCGAGGATCCCGCGCGAGCCGCTGCGCTGCGTTCGCTCCCACCGTCGACCGTCGTAGCGGTCGAGGGCGGTGCCGCGGAGCCGCAGCGTCAGACGCGCGGGCGGCGGCTCGGGCAGGTCCTGGACCTCGAAACGCAGCGCGATGGCGGGATCGTTACGGAGCACGCCGACCTCGCCCAGATCGACCTTGTCCGTGAACCCGACCATGCGCCCCTTCGGCGGATGATTGAGCAGCAGTAGCGAGAGGCCGACACGCGGGAACATCACGAACAGCGTCGCTGTGAAGAGGAAGATCGGCACCGAGAGCAGGCACGTGGTCGCGAGGAAGCCTCGACCGACGACGCGCCGGCTCCGGAGGATGCGTGGCACGTCGACCGGGAGGCCGGTCCGATCGCGCGCGCCCTGGCGGTAGTTGCCCTCGACCTCGCGTCGCAGGTGGCTCAGCACGAGCGCGCCGGGGGCCACCACGAGGAACCCGACGAAGCAGAGGCCGTAGGAGAGGCCGCCGCCGAGCACCGTGCCCGCCACGAAGTGGAGGAGCGCGAGGACGATGATCTGCTGATCGTGCGCGGCGCCCCGACGCGTAGTGAGGCGGATGATCTGGAGGATGGCCGCGAACTCGACGGCGATGTCGAGGGCGGGGCGACCGGCCAGGAGGCGGACGCCCTGCACGGCGAACAGCGTCAAGGGGCCGATGGCGGCGAGGTGGCGGAGCGCGGGCTTGTTCTGCCAGGCCTCCGGCACGGCGAGCGCGAGCGCGAGGCCGACCAGCACGAGCGCGGTGGTCCACGGCGACATGGACGACGTGTTGACGATGGCGAGCACGCCGAGCGCGGCGAGCGCATCGGTCATGATGCGGTGGACGAGGCCGAACCTCATTCGGCAGCCTTCTCCGAGGACGGCGGCGTCGGCTCGGCGGGCGGCGGTTCAGGCGCGGACGCAGGCGACGGCGCAGGCGCGGGCGCAGGCGCAGGCGCGGACGCAGGTCCCTTCGCGTCCTTCGCGTCCTTCGACCCCCTGGGCCCCTTCGCGGCGGAGTGGGCGGAGCTCGAGGGCACGCCCTCGATGAGCGCGAGGAAGCGGAGCAGCGGATCGGCGCCTGTCGAGCGATCGGCTCGCACGGCGTCGTTCGTCGTCGTCCGGATGGTGACGGCATCGAACCGCTTGATGTGCGCAACGGCTCGCGACGCGACGTCGCGGATCTTGCGCTCGAAGGTGCTGAACCACTCCTCCTTCGCGTCGTCGGCGCGGATCACGTCGAGCGTCAGCACCACGTCGGGTCGCGCATCACGCGCGCGCTCCCGCGCGACGAGCTGACCGACGGCTGCGCTCTTCCGCCAGTGGACGTCGCGCGGGTCCTCGCCTTCGCGAAGTAGTTTGAGGCCCAAGTAGTCGTCGCCGTGGCCGCGTCCGAAGGCTGCGTCGCCGCCGGAGTAGCGACCGGCGGGCATCGTGGGGAGCTGCACCGGATCGACGGCGGGATAAATGATGAGCTCTCCCTCGGCGGGGACCTCGCGCGACTTCTCGAAGAGGCCGAACGGAAAACGCGTAGCGATGCGGAAGCCCACGTGCTTGTCGCGACCGCGCTTGGCCGGGGTCCTGCGGTAGGCCGCGACCTGCGCGCTCTTCGGCGAGATCTTCAGGAAGAAGCAGCGCTTGTCCGCGGGCTGGCCGGCGCGGAGGTCCTCAACCTCGATCGCGTACGACGGGACCCGCCCCTTGTGATTGAAGACCTCGATCTCGACGAGGTGCGGGCGGCCGACCTGCGCGCGGAGCGGCAGGCGTCGAACGACGGTCAGGTCGCGCAGGCTGAGCTCGCTCATGAGACCGCTCACGATGATGAGCGCGAGCAGCATGCCGAGGAGCAAGTAGAGGAGGTTGTTGCCGGTGTTGATGGCCGCAAACCCGACGCCGAGCGTGATGCCGACGAAGAACTTCCCCTCGCGCGTGAACTTCAGCTTCCGCGGCGGTCGCATACGCGACAGCCCGAACCTGAAGCGCGACGGTGGCTTCTTGATCTCCGTCATGGTGGTTACTGCTTTGGCCCCCCCCAGACGCTCAGAGCGGGACGGGAACGCGCGCGACGATGTCGCGGACGGCAGCCTCGGCCTCGTCGCGCGAAGGGACGAAGCCGTCGGCGTGGGTGGCGAGGCGAACGCGGTGCGCGAGCACCGGCACGGCGAGGTCGTGGATGTCGTCGGCGATGCAGTAGCTGCGCCCTCGGACGAGGGCACGCGCGCGCGCCGCCTTGCCGAGCGACATGGCTCCGCGCGTCGAAGCGCCGAGCGAGAGCACGGGCGACGTGCGCGTCGCGTTGACGAGGCCATGCAGGTACGTGAGCAGCGCGTTGTCGATCGACACGCGATCGACCTGGCGCTGCAGCGCGACGAGGCGACCCGGGTCGAGCACGACGGGGACGTCACGCGCGGTGTCGGTCTGCCCTGCGAGGAGCAGGCGCATCTCGACCTGCGGCGGCGGGTAGCCGATGCGCAGCCGAAGGATGAAGCGATCGAGCTGGGACTCGGGCAGCGGGAACGTGCCGGCGAAGTCCTGCGGGTTCTGCGTCGCGATGACGAAGAACGGCTCGGGGAGCGGGATGGTCTCGCCGTCGATCGAGACCTGCGCCTCGTTCATGCCCTCGAGCAGCGCGGACTGCGTGCGCGGGCTGGCGCGGTTGATCTCATCGGCGAGCAAAACGTTCGCGAAGATCGGTCCCTGCCGGAGGACGAACTTTGCTTCACGCTGGTCGTAGACGGAGACGCCGACGACATCGCTGGGGAGCAAATCACTTGTAAACTGCACACGTCTCAGCTCGCCGCCGACGGCGCGCGCGAGCGCACGTGCGAGGGTGGTCTTGCCGACGCCGGGGACGTCCTCGATGAGCAGGTGCCCGCGGGCGAGGAGCGCGACGAGCGCGAGCTCCACGGCCTCCGCCTTTCCCTCGAGCGCACCCTCCACGGCCTGCCGCAGCTTCTGGATGAGCGGAAGCTCCTCTCCTAGGAGGGCTGGCGC
>JAYTOQ010000172.1:0-2295 GCA_043747665.1 Polyangiaceae bacterium
GCCGCGGGGTGCTTGCCGATACCGAAGCTCGGCATGAAGGCGTCGTTGTAGAGCTGAATCAGCTCCTCGCCGCAGAACAGCACCATCGGATGCCGAGAGTGGAGGACGATCCCTGCTGTCGTCTTGAGGCTCTCGGACCACGATTCTGGAGGACCGAGCGAGGTGCGTGACCAGTCGACGCTGCGCGCGACCTCGCCGCAAATTCCCGCGTTGGAGAAGATGTGCGGCACGCCCATCGCCACGCGTAGACTACCACGAAGCTGCGCTAACCTGGGCGTGCCGGAGGCCATCAGACGATCAGCTCGCCTTGTCGACGAGCGCCTTCAGGTCCGTCCACGACTTGTCGACGCGGGTCTTCATGTCGTCCCACGTGAGCGCGGTCGCCGTGTCCACGCCCTTCATGTCCTGAGCGAACGCCGTGCGACGCGTGCGGATCGCGGCGAGGTTCGCGTCGAGATCGACCTTGGCCTTGCCGGTCGCGGTCTTCGACTTCGCCTCGAGGATGTCGATCTTCTTGTCGACATCGATGAGGTCCGTCTGCACCTTGTGCCGGTAGTCCTCGCGACGCTTGCCGAAGTCGCCCTCGGCGGTGGCGATCTTCTTGTCCGCCTCGGCCTGGGCGTTGTTGGACTTCTCGGAGGCTTCCTTCTTGGCGGCGGCGATCTTCTGGTCGGCTTCGGTCTGCGCCGCGTTCGCCTTGTTCTGGTCGTCGGCGGCCTTGTCACATCCGGTCGCACACGCGAGCGTCAGCGTGAGAGCGAGCGCGGAGGAAGCAAATGTCGTAACTCGAGTCATGGGAAGGTCTCCTGGGTTCGCAGCGCCGTGAGCAATGTGCGTGCCGCACGCGAACGCGCCGATGTGTGCGGTTTGCAGCGTCTCGCGGCTGGGCGCTCCGTAGCGAAGCGCCCCAAAACCCCTGAACGCCGCGGGCGGTCGAGCTTCACCGTTCGCGATGGAGTGGCATGCGCCGCGTGGACCAGCGATGATTCCAGGCACTCGGGGGGAACCGAGGAGCTCGTTCATCCCCATGCTGTGGAGCGCTGCGGTCCGGCAACTCTCCGTCCGAGGTCTCAGGCGCACGCCGCCGATCTGGCGGGAGGCGCGGATGTTCCAGGAGTTAGCCGAGCTCCGTCGCGATCCGATCGCGAAGGGCGTCGGCCTTCCGGCCGGCCACGGGCGGCCTGTCCTCCTCATCCCCGGCTACATGGCCGGCGACGCATCGCTCGCGCCGATGGCTCGCGCGCTCCGCGCTGCAGGATGGAAGACCGAGCGCGCAGGCGTCCGCCTCAACGTCGGATGTGCGAACGAGATGGTCGGGCCGATCGAGGCTCGCCTCGCGGCGCACGTCGCGGCGAACGGCGGGCAAAAGGCGGTCATCATCGGCCAGAGTCGCGGCGGCACGTTCGGCCGCTGGCTCGCGGCGCGACGCCCGGACCTCGTTGCCGGGCTCATCGCGCTCGGCTCGCCGCTCCGTGACCCGCTCGCGGTGAACCTCCTCGTGTTGATGAACCTCGGCGTGGTGGGCACGCTCGGCACGCTCGGAGTTCCAGGCGTGTTCTCGACGCGCTGCATGCGCCTCGACCGCTGCTGCGAGCCGGCGTGGCGCGAAGGCGCGTCGCCGCTCGCGCCGGACCTCCCGTTCCTGTCGGTCTATTCGCGCTCGGACGGCATCGTCGACTGGCGCTCGTGTCTCGATCCCGCGGCGCGCCACGTCGAGGTCGACTCGAGCCACTGCGGCATGGCGTTCAACATCGAGGTGCTTCGCGCCATCGGCGCCGAGCTCGCCCGCACGTAGTCCTGGCGGAGCGCGGTCCGGAGCAGTTGTTGCCGCAGCGGCCGCCGAAGCACTGCGCGGCGGTGCCGCGGCGGGGGCGGACCCCCACGGAGCCACGGCCGGGGCAAAACGCGACACGAATACGCGGGACGTCCTGGTGATACCGCGGCTTTACGCGCTCTCCACCCGCCGCGGTAGCGCTCTCACTGTTGGTGCGAAGCTTGCGACAGCTCTGGCATGACCTCGCGTGGACTGCTCGTCTCGTCCCTGGCTCTCGGGACCTCGCTCTCCTTCTTCCTCGCGTCTGGTACCGCCGCAGCGCAGTCGCGCGTCACGTGCGTGGGAGACAGCATCACGGCGGGCATCGGCACCACGAATCCTCCGAAGACGGCGTATCCGGGCGTGCTCCAGACGCTCCTCGGCCCCGGCTACGCGGTCGAGAACGACGGGCACAGCGGCGCGACGATGATGGCGTCCGGCGACGTTCCGTACACGCAGGTCATCCAGTACGACAGCTCCAC
>JAYTOQ010000173.1:0-1635 GCA_043747665.1 Polyangiaceae bacterium
AGCGCGTCGGAGATGCCGCGCACGAGATCGGCGTTGCCGACCTTGCCGAGGTAGCTCGCGTCGCGCGGCGCAGCGGCGGCATGCTCGACGGTGCTGAACGGCGTGCGCCAGATCTGAAGCGGATGAACGCGCGTCGGCTCGGGCACCGCGCGAAAGAGCGCCATGGTGCCGTCGGCGAAGAGGCTGTAGCCATGTGCGTGGAGCGCGCTCGTGATCTCTTTGCGGATCAGGTTGTAGGGGAGCAGCAGGTACTCGCCCTCGTCACGCCGGTGGTAGACGTAGAGGACGTCCTCGCCGTTCGGCGACTTGATGACGCGCTCGAACTCGAGATCATCGCTCTTTCCAGGGGCGCCGTGCGCGTCGGACTCGAACAGCTTGTAGTCGCCGCTCTGCAGGTAGTAGCCGCCGGGGAACACGATGCCGTGGTCTTCGGGCAGCTCGTGACACGCGAGCCCGATGGCATCGATGCGGACGACGCGCTTCGAGCGCGAATCGAAGACGAGGTAGCGATACTTCTCCTCGCGGAAGGGCTTCACCTTGAGGAGGATCAGGTGACCGACCTTCGCCCACGACACGTCGGCGTCGTCGAGGGTCTGGTTGCCGTCGTCGACGGGCTCGCGATAGATGCCCTTGCCGTCCTTGGTGTTGTTCTCGATCTTGATGGTGAGATCGCCGCCGATGGTCTCGACGAACACCGTGTCGAGGATGTTGATGTGCGGGTGCGGGCCGCCGCTCACCTGATCTTCGCGGCGCGTCTGCGTCCACGTGAAGTCGTGCTGCTTGGGCGACGCGATCTCCACGTCGCCGCGCGCGTCCATGTACGTGAGCCGCCCAGCGGAGTCGATGGCCCAGCGGAAGACCTTCGCGTCGCGAACGGTGGCGCCGATTTGCACGGCGGCCAGGAGGCGCGTGTCGGTCCGCTTCAGGCGGAGGAGACGCGCGTCCTTCGCGTAATACTTGAAGGTGTCGCGCAGCTCCTTGACGAAGGCCTCGTCGTTCAGGAAGTCGCCGGCGCTCGCGCCGCTGGTTGCGCTCCCGCTCGCGCCCCCGCTCGCAGACGTGGGCTCCTGCGAGAGATCCCATTCGTCGCCGGCGGGGTTCTTCTTGTCGAACTTGTAGAATGCAAAGACATCGCTCACGGCGGTCTCGGTCTTCAGGCCCATGAAGACCTGGAAGCCGAACAGCATGTGACCGGCGACGCTGACGAGGTCGCGCGCGATGCAGTTGTTCTCGGTGCGAATGCGCTCGTTGGCGACGAGCGCGAGCTCGGCTCCGCCGAAGACCTTCTTGCGGCGTGCGTTGAGCGTCTCGGCCTTTCCGCCGAGCTCCGCGGCCTGCTCGAGGAGCCGCTTGCGTATGACGTCGTAGCTGCCGCCCTCCATGGTGGCGCCGCCGTTGCCGTTCCCGTCCTTCGGCGCAGGCGGCGCGCCACCGGCAGGCGGCAGCCCACTGGGAGGCAAGCCCCCCGCGCCGCCCTTCGGCGTCTCGATCTGCTGGGTCATGATCGCCTGCTAGAGGCTATTCGCCGGTGCCTTGGGTGCCGCGGAAGGTGGCGAGGCGCGCTTGGGCGGCGGGGTCGTTGACGAGGAGCTTCTCGACGAGGCCGAGGACCGCTTCGTCGTCGGGACGCATCGC
>JAYTOQ010000174.1:0-7395 GCA_043747665.1 Polyangiaceae bacterium
GGTCGGGTGCTCGCATCGTCGGGCTTCGATCACACGATTCGCCTGTGGTCGGCCGCGACCGGTGAGGCGATCGGCGCGCCCCTCGAAGGTCACACGGACGTCGTGCGGTCGGCGGTCTTCAGCCCCGACGGAACGACGCTCGCATCGGCCAGTCGCGACGGCACCGTGCGCCTCTGGGACCTGTCGACGCTGGGCTCGGCGCAACCCGTGCAATGTACACGCGTTCTGCGCGGTCACGCCGACGCCGTCCGCTGCGTGGCCTATTCGTCCGACGGCACGCGTCTCGCGACAGCGAGCAAGGACGCGACGCTGAGGCTCTGGGACGCCGTGACCGGCGAGCCGATCACGCCGCCCATCAAGGGTCATCGTCTCTTCGTGCGCTGGGTGGCCTTCAGCCCGGACGGTGCCGTCGTGGCGTCGGCGAGCGATGACGGCGACGTCCGCCTTTGGGACGGCCACACCGGCGACCCACGCGGTGAGCCGCTCCTCGGCCACACGGACTGGGTGCAGTGCGTCGCGTTCCATCCCGACGGCAAGATGCTCGCGTCGGCGAGCGGCCATCCCGGCGAGGAGCGCGCCGTACGTCTGTGGAACGTCGAGACCCATCGCGCGATCGGCGAGCCGCTCCTCGGTCACGAGGCGCTCCTCACGTGGGTGGCGTTCAGCCGGAACGGCAAGCACCTCGCGTCGGCCAGCCAGGACGGCACGGTGCGAATCTGGGATCCCGCGACGGGCCGCGAGCTCCGCGTCCTCGCGTGAATCCTCGCGTGAATCCTCGCGTGAAACCTCGCGCGAAACCTCGCGTGAATCCCGTGAAGAGCACGCCTCAGGCGTCGGGCGGCGCGCAGACCATCTTGGGATTGCACTTCGGCGACGGTGCCGGACACTGCGTCGAATCGGTGCACGTCTTCGTGCAGACGAGGCCCTTCGTACCGAACTGGAAGCAGATGTCGCCCGTCGGGCAGTCCGCGGTCACCTTGCACGGCCCGAGGTACTGACCGAAGCCTGCGTCGCTCGTGTTCACGCCTCCGCCGTCCTTCGAGCCGTCAGCGCTGTGCGCCGCGTCGCTCCCGCCGGCGTCGGCCGTCCCGCAGGCGCAGGTCGAGAGCGTGCCCCCGACGCACTCCGCGGTGCTCGCCGTTCCATCCGCGCATTTGCAGGCCTCGGACTGTCCGGTGGTGCAGCTCGACGAGGAGCCGACGTCGGTGCTGCTCCCGCAAGCGACCAGCAGCCCGACCACGAGGAGCGTGCTCGAGGCGATCCAAACCGTGTGTGCTCTCATCGTATGCGGCCCTCGTGCAAGCGGCATGCTGCGCACGCGGGCCCGTAAGAAGCCGCGCAGAATCTCGGTGTAACGCCGGTGTCAAGACTCGGAGGCTCAGGGATTGGATCGCGCGTCCATCCCACGCGCGACCTCACTGGACGGGCTTGACGGCGCTCGGCGTCGCGCCGGGAGCCGGCGGCGGGCGCTCGAAGTCCCAGCGCACGCCCGCGATGATCTGACGGAAGCCCGACGCGAAGATGCCCTCCGGACGCCGTGCCGAGATGTAGATGTCGTCGAAGAGGTTCTTCGCGGTGAGCCGGAACGTGAGCCCGCTCGGCTTGTGTCGATAGTGGGCGGTGACGTCGACGATCTGGTGCGAAGGCATGAGGCCGATGCGGCCCGTCGTGTCCTCGGCCACGGTGTTGGCGATGTCCGTGAACTGGGACGACACGAAATTGTAGGCGATCTGCCCGCCGAAGCCGTGCTTCTCCTCGACGTCGAAGTTGGCGTTGAAGCCGTGGGGCGGCGAGTACGGGAGCACGTGGCCGTCGCTGGGACCTCCCAGGAAGACCGCGCGCGAGAACGTGTAGCGAAGCCCCAGGTCGACGATCGCGCCGAGCCCGAGCGCACGTCCGATCTGCGTGGTCTCGCTGAGCTCCACGCCGTAGTGCCTCGTCGTTCCGCCGTCGGTCTCCGACGTCTGGTCGGCGCCCACTGCACCGGTGTTGAGGACCACCTGGTTTTCGAACTTCGAGAGGAAGAGCGTCAAGTCGCCCTTGATCCATTTCGCGGGGGTGACGCGTGTTCCGACCTCGTAGTTGAGGCTGCGCTCGGCGCTCAGGGTTGCGGTGGCGCCCTTGGGATTGATCGACGACGTGACGCGCGGCGGAGCCCAGCCGACGTGCAAGCCGGCGAAGACGTGCGCGCTCTTCGTTCCCGCGACCATGCCGATGCCCGGAATGACGCCGGTGATGCGCGAGTCGCCCGCCGTCGAGACGTCGCGTCCACCCTGCCGCGTGACCTCGCGATGGTACTCCGGGTGCTCGAGACGAATGCCGGGCGTGACCAGCAAGAAGTCGCGGAAGGCCATGCGGTCTTGCAGGTAGGTCGCGAAGGCCAGGGTGTTGTGGTTCTCCTCGGAGTCGAGCGCGCCCGCGTAGGAGAGCGGCGAGCTGCCGCTGCGCTGCTGGTAATGCGCCGTCTCGCTGAGCACGCGCGCGCCGAAGTCGAGGGTGTGACCGACGCCCGCGGTCGAGAAGCGCTGCTCGAACTTGGGCTCGACGCCTCCCACCTCGTAATGGCGATCGAGGACCGTGTCGCTGTGCTGGAAGTAGATGGCGCCGAACGGGATCGACTCGTCGCCTGCGACGTCGTCGTACTGCTCACCGGGAGCGCGGGAGCGCAGGTAGCTCTGGCGACGCCAGATCCGGTCGAGCGAATAGGCGTAGACGAGGGTGGTGAGCTTCGACGACGGACTGAACGTCTGAACGTGCGTGAGCGATGCGTCGTAGCGACGAAGGTTGATGTGGTCGTTGGGCGCGAGCGTTCCGCGCCGGGGATCGACGCGGTACATCTCGCGGGTGAGCCCCACGTCGTCGGAGTCGGCGGAGTCGTTGTGAAAGCCGATCTTGATGATGGCCTCGCCGCGCGCCGACGTGTCGACCGCCATCTTCGCGAGCAGATCGGTCTGCTTGAAGGCCTCGTTGCGGAAGCCGTCGCCCTCGCGATAGAGCGCCTGCACGACGTAGCGCGCGCCGCTGAAGTAGTCGTTGTACGTGACGACCCCGCGGCGATAGCCGCTGCCGCCCGCGTCGGCGTCGACGGTGAGGCGCTGCGTCTCCTCGGGAAGCAGCGTCAGGAAGTTCACGACGCCGCCGATGGTCTGCGGGCCGAAGAGGATGCTGCCGCTGCCCTTCACGACCTCGACGCCGCGCATCCGTTCGATGGGCGGCGAGTAATACATGTCTGGCTCGGCGTACGGATTCAACGAGATCGGGACGCCGTCCTCGAGCACGAGGACGCGCCGGCTTCGGCCGCCTTCGAGACCGCGCACGCTGATGTCGAGACGCAGGCCGCCGCCATATTCCTGGCGCGCTTGCACGCCAGGGACGCGACGCAGCATCTCTCCGACGTCGAAGGGCTGCGCCCGCTTGAGGTCCTCCTTGGTGAGCACATGGCCGGAGCCGGGGACCTTCTGAAGCGCATCGGCGCGGTCGCCGATGACGCGGACCTCGGCGGTCTCGGTGCGAGCCTGGGCAGCGTCGGCAGACGACGCCGCGGGCGTCGGCGCATTCTCGGGGACGGGGACGGGGACGGGGGCGGGGGCGGGGAGGGAGGCGGGGGTCGAGACGGCGTCGTTCGCGACGGTCGCCGACGAGTCGGTCGGCGGCTCGTCGGCGCGCGTGCGCGCGCGCGCGACGCGCGGCATCACGAGTAGCGCCGCCGCGACGGCCATCGCCGCCCATGCGCGATTCAATGTAGTTTGCATACACCCATGTTGCTGCAGCCGGGGGACGGCGCCGGACAGTCCGTGATCTTCGAGCACGAGTGCGAGCAGTGTGGACCGTACGCGTTGAACGGGAAGCAGAGGTTCGTCTCGCAGTCGACGTCGTTCGAGCAGGGCGCGAGGAAACCGAGCTTCGCGTCCGGACCGCCGGCCTCGGCATCGGCGTCCGTACCGGCCTCGACGAGGATGCCCGAGCCACGCGGGATCGTCCCGCTGCAATCGCATGCGCCGTACTTGGAGCCGTCGTCGAGGCACGTCTGATAGCCGCGCGCCCCAGGGCAATCGCAGTACTGGTAGTCACCCGGGGCGCACGCGACGCCGCTCGGATTGCACGACGCCGGCGCGGCTCCCAGGACGAGGATCGCGAGAGCGACGAGAGCACCGCCTGCGCGTCGAGCGGTCATGACCTCCAACATCCTAGCTCACGCAGCACGTCACGTGCCGCGCGGCGATCCTGCGCTGTAACCCTGGTGTAACGTCAGCGCTCCCGAGCGCGCCGCATTCGCGTGGCTAAGGCTGGTCGCGATGAACGAAGCGCCCGCGCTCTGGACGATCTTCGTGACGTTCACGCGCATCGGGCTGGCGTCCGTGGGCGGCGGAGGAAGCGCGCACATCCACCGCGCGGTCGTCGAACGCGCTGCTCCCCGGCGTCGTCGCGGTCATGGGGGCCGCGGCGGCGTACGCGCGGATCGCCGCGTTGCATACGGCCGTCGGCCAGGGACTGCTGCGCGGCCTCACCGCGGGTGCGCTCGGCGTGATGGTGGTGCTCGTCGTGAGGAGCGCACGCAGCGGGCTGCGCAACGTGCGAGCGATTGCCTTCGCGATCGCAGCGTTCGCCGCCGTCGCGATCCTCTACGCCAACATGGCGATCGTCATTGCCGTGCTCGTTCCGCTGGCGGCGCTGGCGGTCGGCGACGTCGGCGACGAGGAGGAGGCGTGATGTCGCCGCGATTCGTGCTGATGTTCGTGTATCTCGGGTTCGTCAGCTTCGGCGGCGGTCTTGCGATCGTGCCGGAGATGCATCGCCAGATCGTCGATGCGCATTGGCTGTCGGAAGGTGAGTTCGCGGACGGCTACGCGATCGGTCAGATCGCGCCCGGTCCGAACATGCTCTCCATCGTGTTCTACGGGTACCGGATCGCCGGACCCCTCGGGGCCCTGGTCGCGACCCTCGGAACGTTCGGTCCGGGCGTCGTGGCGTCCGCCGCGATCGGACGCTTCATGACGACGCACGCATCGAATCGCGTCATCTCGCGTCTTCGTCGCGGGCTCGTTCCGGTAGGGGTTGGTCTCATGATCGCCGGAGTGTTCGTCCTCGGGCGTTCGGTCGTCTTGGGACCAATCTCGGCGTGCCTCGCGGCCGTCGTCGCGGTGCTCGTCGCGAAGAAATGGGTCTCACCGGCGCTCGGGGTCGTCGCTGCGGGCTTCGTCGGCGCTTTGGCCGCTGCGTGACCTCGGGGCGCTCGTCGCCGTGCTGTGGGGACAGAAGAACGCCACCTGAAGCATCCTCGCGCACCTCCGCTCACGGAAATTCGCCGCCCGAAAGCGCTATCTCTTTCGGGATGATATGCTCGAAAGGAAGGAGGCACCGATGCCCAGAGAATCCGCCGCGGAACGGGAAACTTCGCCGGTCGAAACACACGAGCGCCGGACCATCTCCGGCACGCAACGCATCGACCTCGGACGTCCGTCACGCGCGCCGACGTTGCCGGCGCCGGCATCGCTGCCTTCGATTGACCTCTTCGAGGTTGCCGAGAGGAACGCCGCCGCCGTCGCGAGCACGACGAGGCAGCTTTCGACGAGCGCCGGCGATGCGGCGCTCCTGTTCCTGGGCTTGCTCGTCACAGGCGCAGCCGTCACGTGGTTCGCCGCGCTCTTCTTTCCGTGACGTGCGCTGGTGGCGATCCGATCAGAGGCAGGACGAGCCGCACGTAGCGGTGACGCACGTGTTGTACGCGGTCCACTTGGTCACCGCGGCTGGGTACTTCGCCTCGCATGCGGCCTGACACATGCCCTTGCCGCCGCCGGTGCCGGTGCCCGCGCCCGCGCCGCCACCGTCGCCCGCTCCGGCCCCGCCGCCGCCCGCTCCGGCCCCGCCGCCGCCGCCCATGCCGTTGCCGCCGCCGGTGCCCGCTCCGCCGCCGCCGGCGGGAGGCGTCGCTTCGGCGGCTACCCACTTGTTGATCGAGGTGACCTGCGCCGACGTCAGCGCGGGACCCTCGTGCGCGCCCTTGAGGAGAAGACCGCTGCCCGCCTTGTCGAAACCCTGGATCTTGAACATCGGATACGTGAGCGCCGCCGTCGTTCCGAAGAACTGCGGTCCGGGGCCCGTCTGTCCGTGGCAGCCCGCGCACGTCGCGGAGAGCGTCGGATAGACCTGGGTCGTGAAGATCCCCATCGCCACGGTGTTGCCCGCTCCCGCGCCGCCGTCTGCGCCGGTGCCAGGACCCGTGCCGGCTCCGGTACCGGTGCCGGTGCCGCCGCATGTGGACATGCAGGTCTGCAGCGCGGCGCAGTCAGGATTGCCCTTGAAGCATGCGATCGTGGCCTGGCAACAGCCGTCTGCGCTCATGCACGTGTTGCAGGCAGGCTTCTCGAAATCGAGGCCGACCTTGCCGAGGCATGTGTTGCTCTTCGTGCCCGTGCTGGCGGGCGTCGAGCCGGTGCCGTTCGCAGCCGTGTCGCCGGCCGCAGCGCCGGTCCCGTCATCGGGCGCGAGGCCGCTCGGCGCAGCCGAGGAGCACGCCACCGCCGCCACGACGAGCAACGAACCGGGGAACAGCAGGAGTCCAGCAAACCGCATCCGTCACCTCTCGAGGGGCACCCAAAGCACGACCCGTGCCCCCGTCCGCGGCGCCGAAAGACGCGCGCTCACCGGCACGCAGAAAAAGGCCCACATCGGCGCCTGGATCGCGACGACCGCCTCTTGCGATCCAGCAAAGGCGCCCTCGCGCCCGGTGTTGCTCAACCGAGCAGCAACGCGAGACCGAGCACCGGCAAGCACACCAGGAAGAGGATGAGGCAGAAGCCCATGATGTCCCGGGCCCGCAATCCCATGAGGCCTAGCAGCGGCAAGCTCCAGAACGGCTGGTACATGTTGCCGAGCATGTTGCCGTACGCGACCGCCATCGTGATCTTGCCGTAGGGCACGCCGAGCTGCTGCGCGGCCTGGAGCATGACGGGTCCCTCGACGGCCCATTCGCCCGCGCCCGAGGGCACGAAGCTCTTCGTGAGGATCGACGCGAGGAACGTGAAGAACGGAAGCGTGTGCGCGGAGGCCGAAGCGACGAAGACGTGCGCGATGCTCGTGGAGAGACCGGTGAGCTTCATCACCTCGAGGATGCCGCCGTAGAACGGGAACTGCAGCACGATGCCGGAGACACCACGCACGCTCTGCGCGATGGCGCGTCCATAGGCGACCGGGCTCCGATGCAGGATCATCCCCAGCATGAGGAACGTGCAGTTGACGACGTTGTGATTGAGATCGAAGCCGTGCTCGCGCAGGTAGCGCCAGAGGAACGACAGCCCGATCGCGCCGGTGAGGAACGTGAGCACGCGCGTTCGATCGAGCCACTCGGCAGGCGTGCCCGGCGGCGCGTCTGCATCGCCCGCGTCGTCCGGCGGA
>JAYTOQ010000175.1:0-4037 GCA_043747665.1 Polyangiaceae bacterium
CGTGCTGCCGGCCGGCAGCACGTGCACGAGCGACTGCGGCGGCGGGTCAGCGGCGCCGTTCACCGGCCATGCGTAGATCGCCGTACCGGCGTCGAGCGCGGCGCGGCAGTAGACGTTCAGCGCATCGCTGGCGAGCGCAAGGCACGGCGGCGCGAGACCGAGCATGGTCGCGCTCAGCTGTCCGGCCTGGATCACCCACAGCGAGTCGTCGTCGGCGTACTGGAAGACCGCGTTGCGATCGACGTGGAACGAGCGGATGACGCGGTTGGGCGGGACGATCTCATCGAACCCACCGGACGCGAGGTAGCTCCCCGCCACGCCCGACGACGGGCCACCGAGCGTGAAACGCCAGTACGCGTAGCCGCCGGTGACGCCTATCTCCATCGCCTGCGATCCGGGCATCTTTGGAAGGAAGAGCACGTCGAGATCGGCCTCGTCGGGCGGCGCCGCGTCGAAGCCCGGCAAGGGTGGATCCTCTTCGAATGTCGCGGTGACGGCATAGCCGAGCGAGACGCTCGTGAACGGCGCGCACTCCTCTTCATGGCCGCGCGGCGGTGTACCCTGCGTTTCGCCGAACGGCACCACGATGACCGTCGATCGATCGACGGTCGCCGGCACCGATGCCTTGCGAGTCATCGGGCTGCACTGGGAGGGACCGCGCGCACGCACTCCGAGATCGCTCTCGGCGAAGGACCAGCCGACGAAATGCGCGGTGCTCGTTCCCTCCGCGATCAGCGTGATCCCACCGTCGCCACCGTCCACGGCCGCGCTGGTGATCAGGATGCGCGCGAAGCAGCTGCCGGGACAGTCGATGGTTGCGGGCACGGTCGTGACTCGACCGCGGCCGACGATGCTGAGCGAGATCTCTGCGCCGTACGTCCCCGCCGGCAGCTCACTCGATGCCGTACCGTCGCCGGTACACGCGGCCAGCACCGCGACGATCACCGTCGCCAGCACCACCGCGCACGCGACGAGGCGGAACCGCCATCCCCACGTGCGGATCTCTCGGGGCATTTGGGCCATCGTGCCCCGGCGCGCTGTCGTTGGTTGCCGCTGCACGTTTCTCTCGCTCTCCCCGGACGCGTGGCCAGTGTACCATTCCGCCATGTCGCAGGAGCTCGTCGTCACCGCCGTCGGTCCGGACCGACCGGGCATCGCGTCCGATTTCACGGGTCATGTCCACGCCGCCGGCGCCAACCTCGCCGACTCGCGCATGATGAACTTGCGCGGGCACTTCGCGCTCATCGCGCTCGTCGAAGGCAGCCCCGCGCAGCTCGAGAGGTTGAAGGGGCGACTCCGCGAATCGGCGAAGTCGCTCGACCTCACCTTCGAGTTCAGCGCCGCGCCCAAGGCCGAGAGCCGCAAGGGCGTGCCGTTCCGGCTGAAGACGTACTCGATGGACCAGCCCGGCATCGTGCACAAGATCACGAGCTTCCTCCGCGAGCAGCACATCAACGTCGAGGAGCTCGAGACGAACCTCGAGTCTGCGCCCTTCATGGGCACGCCGGTCTTCACGATGGAGCTGGTCATGCTCGTCCCGAGCACCGCGAACGTGAAGGCGCTGCGCCGCGCGCTCGAAGAGCTCGGCGACACGCTCAACTGCGACGTCGACATCGACCCCGCCTGAGTCGACGTGAGACCCGCACTGCAGCTCCTCGTCCTCCTCCTCGTCCTGACGCTCTGCATCCTTGCCGCATCGTGCAAGAAGCGCCCCGAGCTCACGTGCAAGGTCAACGACCAGTGCTTCGTTTGTCCCGATGAAAAGGCCAAATCCAATTGCCTACGCGACCCGACGTCCTCGCGATGCAAGTGGGCGGAGCCGAGTCACTGCAGCGCTTCGACATCCACGGCCGCAGGCAAGTGAACTAGAATCTCGCGCATGAATCGAAGGATCCTCGTCACCGCGACCCTCGCTGCGCTCACGTCATTCGCCGTTCTGTCGCCGCTCGCGTGCAAGAATCCCGGCGCCACCACCGACGCCGACGGTGGTCATGCGCCGAAGATGATCTGCAAGATGAACAATCAGTGCTGGATCTGCCCGGACGAGGAGGCGATGAAGAAGTGCATCATCAATCCCGCCACTTCGGGCTGCAAGCAGGGCGCCCCCGGCGAGTGCAGCTAACGGCGGTGTGACCGCGGCGCGCGCCGGGGATCGGCTTAGCCCCATACGCCTCGACGCGGTCAGGCCTCGGCGTACGCCTCGATGGGCGGGCACGCGCAGATCAGCTTGCGATCTCCGAGGGCGTTGTTGAGGCGTCCAACGGACGGCCAGAACTTGCGATCGCGCGTCCACGGCGCGGGGAATGCGGCGATCGTCCGCGTATACGGGTGCTTCCACTCGTCTGCGGTGCACGCCTCGATGGTGTGCGGCGCGTTCTTGAGCGGATTGTCGTCCCGCGATGATTTGCCGTCCTCGACGAGGCGAATCTCCTCGCGGATCGAGATCATGGCCTCACAGAAGCGATCGAGCTCGGCGAGCGACTCGCTCTCGGTGGGCTCCACCATCAGTGTGCCCGCGATCGGGAACGACATGGTCGGCGCGTGGTAGCCGTAGTCCATCAGGCGCTTCGCGACGTCGTCGACCTCGATGCCCGCTGTCTTCTTGAAAGGGCGAACGTCGAGGATGCACTCGTGCGCGACCCGGCCCTTCTTGCCCTGGTAGACCACGGGGTAGTGCTTGCCCAGCCGATGGGCCACGTAGTTGGCGTTGAGGATGGCGACCTTGGTGGCCTCGGTCAGGCCTTCACCGCCCATCATCTGGATGTACGCCCAGGAGATGAGGAGAATGCTCGCCGAGCCCCACGGCGCCGCGGAGACCGCGCCGACCGCGTCCTTGCTGCGCTCCTCGACCACCGGCTTCGCGGGCAGATACTTCGCGAGATGAGCCGCCACGCCAATGGGGCCCATGCCGGGACCGCCGCCGCCGTGCGGGATGCAGAACGTCTTGTGCAGGTTGAGGTGACAGACGTCGGCGCCGATGTCACCGGGGCGGCAGAGGCCGACCTGGGCATTCATGTTCGCGCCGTCCATGTAGACCTGTCCGCCGTGCTCGTGGACGATCTGGCAGATCTTCTTGATCTCCTCCTCGAAGACGCCGTGCGTCGACGGATAGGTGACCATGAGCGCGGCGAGCTTGTCGGCGTTGGCCTTCGCCTTTTCCTCGAGATCGCCGACGTCGATGTTGCCGCTCTCGTCGGTCTTCACCACCACCACGCTCATGCCGGCCATCACTGCGGTGGCAGGATTGGTGCCGTGCGCCGACGCGGGGATGAGGACGACGCTGCGATGGCCCTGACCGCGCGTCTCGTGATGCTTCTTGATGACGAGGAGGCCCGCGTACTCGCCCTGCGCGCCGGCGTTGGGCTGCAGCGAAATCGCAGGAAATCCCGTGCATTCGGAGAGCTCGCGCTCGAGCTCCGCGAACATCTGCGCGTAGCCCTTGGCCTGCGAGAGCGGCGCGAAGGGATGGATGCGGTTCCACGACGGGTCGGTGATGGGCATCATCTCCGCGGTCGCGTTGAGCTTCATCGTGCAGGACCCGAGCGGGATCATCGAGTGCGCGAGCGAGAGATCGCGAGACTCGAGCTTGCGCATGTAGCGAAGCATCTCCGTCTCGGAGTGATGCGTGTTGAAGACCTCGTGCGTGAGGTACTCGCTCTTCCGCGCGAGCGCCGGCGGAAGGGCGCGTCGCGAATTCTCCACGACCGTCTCGAGATCCTCGATGCGCTTGCCGTCGGCGAAGACGTCGACGAGGTCGCCGAGGTCCTTCATCGTGGTGGTCTCGTCGATGGCGATGCCCAAGCTGGTGGGCCCGAGGCGGCGCAGGTTGATGCGGCGCTTCTCGGCGTTCGCGAACCAGACGGCGACCTCGCGCTCTGTGCCCTCGACGCGGAGCGTGTCGAAGAAGGCCTCGTGGGCCACCTTCACGTTGAGCCGCGCGACGCCGTCGCGGACCGCGCACGCGGATGCGTGTACTTTCTCCGCGATCGCGCGGATGCCCTTGGGGCCGTGGTAGACGGCGTACATGCTCGCGACGA
>JAYTOQ010000176.1:0-2016 GCA_043747665.1 Polyangiaceae bacterium
CGGCCTCGAACAGGGGGAAAAGCACCAGGTGCTCCTGGGCATCACGGGCTCCGGCAAGACCTTCACCGTCGGCAATGTAATCGCCAAGTACGGCAAGCCAACGCTCATCATGGCGCCGAACAAGACGCTCGCCGCGCAGCTCTACGGCGAGATGAAGGAGCTCTTCCCCGAGAACGCGGTCGAGTACTTCGTCAGCTACTACGACTACTACCAGCCCGAGGCCTACGTCCCGTCGAGCGACACGTACATCGACAAGGACGCGATCATCAACGACCAGATCGATCGCATGCGTCACTCGGCGACGCGCGCGCTCCTCTCGCGCCGCGACGTCATCATCATCGCGAGCGTGAGCTGCATCTACGGCATCGGCTCCGCGGAGAGCTACGCCGGTCTGCTGATCGACCTCAAGGTGGGCGAGGAGTTCCGCCGCGACAACCTGCTCCGCATGTTGGTCGACATCCAGTACGAGCGAAACGACGTCGACTTCCACCGCGGAACGTTCCGCGTGCGCGGCGACGTCGTCGAGGTCTTCCCCGCGTACGAGTCCGACACGGCCGTGCGCATCGAGTTCTTCGGCGACACCGTCGAGGCCATCCGCGAGGTCGATCCCATCCGCGGCAAGGCGAAGAACAGCCTCGATCGTTATGCCATCTTTCCGGGCTCCCACTACGTCACGCCGCAGGAGCAGATGCGCCGCGCCGTCTCGCAGATCCGCGAGGAACTGCGCGAGCGGCTCGACTTCCTCGACAAGTCGGTGCGCTTCGTCGAGAAGCAGCGCCTCGAGCAGCGGACCCTCTACGACATCGAGATGATGGAGCAGATGGGCTTCTGCAACGGCATCGAGAACTACTCGCGCCATCTGTCGAATCGCAAGGAGGGCGACCCGCCGCCTACCCTCATCGACTACTTCCCGAAGGACTTCCTCCTCGTTCTCGACGAGTCGCACCAGACGGTGCCGCAGATCGGCTCGATGTACAAAGGCGACCGCGCCCGCAAGGAGACGCTCGTCGAGTACGGCTTTCGCCTTCCCAGCGCGCTCGACAACCGGCCACTCAAGTTCGACGAGTTCGAGGGCCACGTCCAGAACTGCATCTACGTGTCGGCGACGCCAGGCGAGTACGAGATGCAGAAGGCGGGCGGCACCTTCGTCGAGCAGGTCATCCGTCCGACGGGCCTCACCGATCCGCAGATCGAGGTGCGTCCGGTCTCGGGCCAGGTCGACGATCTCCTCGTGGAGATCCGCGATCGCGCGTCGAAGAACGAGCGCGTCCTCTGCACCACGCTCACGAAGCGCATGGCGGAGGACCTCACCGACTACTACCGCGAGCTCGGTGTCCGCATCCGCTACCTGCACTCGGACATCGATACGCTGGAGCGCATCGACATTCTGCGCGACCTCCGCCTTGGCGAGTTCGACGTGCTGGTCGGCATCAACCTCCTTCGCGAAGGCCTCGACCTGCCCGAGGTGTCGCTGGTCGCGATCTTCGATGCCGACAAGGAAGGGTTCCTGCGCAGCCCGCGCTCGCTCATCCAGACCATCGGCCGCGCCGCGCGAAACCTGAACGGCCGCGTGATCATGTATGCCGACCGCGAGACGGACGCGATGAAGCGCGCGATGTCGGAGACCGATCGCCGGCGCATCATCCAGGAGGCGTACAACAAGGAGCACGGCATCGTGCCGGCCACCGTCATCCGCGCGGTGATGAACATCAACCCTGCGTCGGGCACCACCGACTACTACGAGATCCCCAAGACGCCGAAGGCTGGCAAGGGCGGCAAGCAGGCCGACGTTGACATTTCGGAGCAGATCCGCGCGATGCGCACCGAGATGTTCATGGCTGCGGAGGCGCTCGACTTCGAGCGCGCCGCGCGCCTGCGCGACGAGCTGAAGCGCCTCGAGGGGCTAGCCGGCAAGGACGGAGTCGCGCTCGACAGCGGCCCCGTCTACGATCCGTACGCGGGCGGCACGAAGAAGGCGAAGACGCGGAGCTCTCGCGGCGCGAGCAGCTCGAACAA
>JAYTOQ010000177.1:0-1713 GCA_043747665.1 Polyangiaceae bacterium
CCATCGGGGAGCGGGATCATATTCAGGCGGTTGAGCACCTCCTGGCGCGCCGCCTCGTACGTGGTTCCCCAGCGAAAGTAGCATTTGACGTCAGCCAGACCGAAGAGCGACTGCGAGCGCGTGTGCTCGAGCCCAGGCATTCCGGCGAGCCCGATCTCGAGCGGAACAGTGACGTAGCGCTCGACGTCCTCCGCGCTCATGCCGTCAGGCTGCGCGATGATCTCAACGAGCGGCGGGACCGGGTTCGGGTACGCCTCGATGTCGAGCTCACGATAAGAATTGAGGCCCGCGAGAAGCAGCGCGAGCGCCATGATGAAGACGAGGACCGGCGCCTTGAGCGCCGCGGAGACCAGACGCTCGATCATTTGCCGTCGCCACCCGCGAGCAAGATGCCACCTTCCGTCACGATCTGCGTCCCCTTCTCGAGCCCATGCGATACGGGCACCCACTTGCCGCCTTCGCTCTCATCGACGGAAACCGGGATCTTGACGAAGACGTGGCGACCATCGGGCGACTTGGCCTTCTCGACGAAGACGGCCATCTGCTCCCCAAGCCGAACGAGCGCGCTCCGCTGGACGGCGACGGCACGGCGCTCCTCCACGGAGATGAAGAGCGTGGCGTACATCTCGGGCTTCAGCGCGCCGTCTGCATTGTCGAGAGCGCAACGCACCTTCGTGGAACGCGTCTGAGGATCCAGCGCGCCTGACACCCACTCGATCTTCGTAGCGAATGTGCGGTTGGGGAAGGCGAAGAGCTTGAGGCTCACGTTCGATCCGACCTTCACGCGTCCGCTATCCATCTCGTAGACGTCCGCGAGGATCCAGACTCGGTCGAGCTCGCCTACCGTGAAGAGCTCGATCGCGGTCCCACCGCCGTATTGACCCTGCACCTCGATGCCGGGAGTCACGTTCCTCGAGATGACCTCGCCTTCGATCTCGGAGCGGATCGTGTACGCCTGCGTCACGCCGTCGACGCTGCCACGGAAGAGCCGCACCTTTTGCTTCGCTCGGTCGACCTCGGCCTTCGCCTTGCGATAGGCATCCTCCGCTTGTTCGTAGTCGCGCTGCGACGTCGCGTGGGCGGTCAGGAGGTCCTTCTGGCGCTCGAGATCGTGCTCGGCCGCGATCCGGTCGGCGTCCGCCTTGTGCAGGTCGGAGGAAGCGATACCGACGTCCGGTGACTCGAGGAGCGCCAGAGCCTCGCCCTTCTTCACACGCTGCCCCGATTTCGCGAAAATCTGCGTAATCCGACCAGAAACCGGCGAGAATACGTGCGAGACGCGGACATCGTCGTAGGTGATCTTGCCGCTGGTGACGATGACGTCATCGACGTCCTGCTCGCTCAGCGGCTCGATCTTGATCTTCGCTTCCTTCATCTGAGCATCGGTGAGCCATATCTCGCCGGGCGGCACCGCGACGACCGTGTCGTGTGCGGCTGACTTCGGACACGCCGCGAGCGAAAGCGCGCAGCACGCGAAGGCCAGCCTCGAAACCACATGTTTGAGATGCATCGGCATGATCAGAAGGCCACTCCGAGGGCGAGGAGGAGACGCGGGCGCACGCCCGGGTTTGCGTAGACGGAGGCAGGGACCTCCTGCTGCGGGAACGTCTTGTCGGGACGGTTGTACTGAATCCCGCCGCCGATCCCGACGACCCAACGGTCCGCGACGAGAGCCTGGTAGCCGACGTCGACAGCAAGACCGTAGTTGCCGAA
>JAYTOQ010000178.1:0-2990 GCA_043747665.1 Polyangiaceae bacterium
GGCGCCGTCCGTCGAGGAGCGTCATCTCGGTCGAACCTCCACCGACATCGGCGAGCGCGACTCGACCGGCGAGCCGCAGCGCGCCGGCGACGGCGACGTTCACCAGCCGCGCTTCCTCGTGGCCGTCGATGGTCTCGAGCTCGATGCCCGCCTCACGCTCGGCACGGAGCACGAAATCCGCGCCGTTCGAAGCCTCTCGGGTCGCGCTGGTCGCGACCGCGCGATACGACGACACGCCTGCGCTCTCCATGATCTCGCGGAACGACGCGAGCGCCCGCGTTGCCTGGTCGAGCGTCGTCTTCGAAAGATGGCCCGAGCGGAACACGTCACGGCCGAGCCGCACCGACGCGCGCGCCGAGCTCACGTCGCGAACGGCACCGTTGCCGTCGAGCTCCGCGATACGGAGCCGGATGGCGTTCGACCCCACGTCGATCGTGCCGAGGCGCGGTTCACCCATCGGAAGAAGGCTCGCAGGCGCGTTCGTCGAACGTGCCGCGCGCATGTGACATCGCGGCGACAGTCCCTGGACCGGCGCCCGCTGGCTCGTCCGTCAGGCGGCGACGCGCACGAGCAGCCCCTCCGACGGCATCAGCGTGTTCGACCGGCGCACGGGCCGGATGGGACGCGTCGACGCCGTGTACGTCACGACGATGGGCGGAAAGCCGATCAGGCCCATCGTGTAGGGCGCACCGAAGCGCTTGGCGCAGCGGTCCATGAGGGTGAACGCCGGGCGGGAGCATGGGTGACGCCGATGGTAGACTCCGGAGATGACACGGGCACGCCTCGCGACAGTGACCTTCGCTGTAGTCGGCGCCACCGCGCTCGGCGCCACCGCGCTCGCGATGGCAGGAGGATGCAGCAGCGAGGACGCCGCACCCGCGCCCGAAGCGGCGGACGCCGGTGACGTCGAGACGTCGTCGACGCATCCGATGGAGGCCGCTGTGGCCCGACCGCTCGGCCCCGCCGTCGAATGCACCATCGGCGCCGCCGTCGAGGCGGAGCCGAACGACACGCCCGCCACTGCGAATGCCTTCACCGAGCTCGGATTCTGCGGCGTGCTCGAGACTGGCGCCGACGTCGACTACTTCACGTTCGCGACCCCAACCGGGAAGAAGCTCACGGTGTTCCAGGGCGTGATCACGGGGAGCGTCGACTTCGAGCTGACGCTGGGCGGCGCGACCTTTGGCCCCAGTGAGACGGGCAAGTTCGGCTCGGGGACGTATGTGGGCAAGGCCTTCACGAAGAGCGGCAAGCCCGCCGCCTACCGGATCCGCGTGCAATATGACTGATTCGACGCGCGGCCATGCGTTGGCTGAGCCGTTGGCACGTGACGCGCTATGACTCCTAGACGAGGTTCCATGAACGACACGAAAGCCCCGACTCCCGTGCAGGTCGATTTCGGCGCCTCTCCTTCAACCGCCGCGCAATCGAGCGATCCGACGGTGTTGAACATCGCCGACTCGCTCCGCGCGGCGCTCGCCGGCGGCGAAGCCGCGAAGCTGCTCGCCTCCTCGGCGGCGCTGTTCGAGGCCGGCGGCAAGCACGTCCTATCCGCCGGCGCGCAGCGCGCAGTCCGCGAGATCGCCGAGCGTGGCGCGGCGCGAGCCATCGCCATGACCACGGGTCCGATCCTCGAGTCCGCAGGCGCGCTCGCCGCGAAGCCGATCATCGCGATGACCGCGAAGGCCGGCGCGGCGCTCGGTGTGAAGTCGGGAGCGCGCGCGGGCGCCGTCGCGGGCAGCACCGTGGCGAAGGCTGTCGGCAAGCAGGCGATGACCATGGCCGGCAAGCAGGTCCTCAAGGGCGCCGGCAAGGCCGCGGGGATCGGCTTCGTGCTGGACGGCGCGGTCGCCGGTGTCGAGGCCATCATTGCCGTGCGCAACGGCTCGACCGACAGGAAGAGCGCCGTTATCTACGTCGCGAAAGAGGCCACGACCGGCGCCATCGCGACGGGCGCGGGGGTCCTCCTCGGCGCAGGCCTCGTGGCGCTGACGGGCGGCATCGCCGCGCCGGTGGTCTTCGCGGTCGGCGCGCTGGGATCGATCGGCACGAAGCGTCTGCTCCGTCGCGTCGTGCGCTGAGACGCACGAGCGAGCGCGCATCGGCCTAGCGCTCAGCGAAGCGCGATGACGCGCGCATCGACGAGCGCCGCCAGGATGCGTAGCGCCTCGACGCGCGGCAGACCGCTCGCGTCCAGGATGTCGTCGATCGACGACATGCCGTCGAGGAAGCGCAGCACGAACGCCGCGCGCGGGTCGAGGTTCACTTTCGTCACGTCGGCGACGAGGACCGGCACCGACGTGACCGGGCCAATGCGCGACAGCAACGACTCCTCCGTCTCCTGCGACGGCACACTGGGGGCGGGCGGAGGACGTGACGCCATCGGTGGACGCGCGGGCGGAGGATCGCTGGAGAAGCGCGGCGGCGGCGCGATGGACGGCATCGGCATTGGCGCGCGCGGGAAGTTGCTCGGCGCCGGCGGCATCGCGGAGACGAACGCTTCCGTCGGCACCGTGAGCAACGCATCGAGGATCGCGCTCATGCCCCCGAGCTCGGCGCGCGCGCGATCCTGCGCATCGCGCGCCGCCACCTCCGCCGGCGGCACGACGCGCGGAGCCTGGTACTCGGCCTGCTGGGTCTCGCTCACCACCGGCACGACCGCCGGCGTGATGACGGCATCGGCAAGCACCAGCAACGGCGGCGCGATCGCGCGCACGATGGACAGACGATGACGCACCTCCGTAGCGCTCACGTCCCGTAGCTCCACGAGCCGCCCCGCCTGGGCTCCACGCAGCAGCTTCACTTGCGGACGCCACGGGTCGGCGGGGTTCGCGCGGGTCACGATCGCGGGCTCGCGGCTCGAGAGCTCCACCACGGTCCCCGGCGGAAAGACGCCAAGCACCTTCAGGAACCGCGCGGTCATTCCCGCGCCGAAGTAGCGCGACTCGAGCTCAATCGCGCTGCGCAGGGCCTGTTCGGGCTCGTCGGCG
>JAYTOQ010000179.1:0-2621 GCA_043747665.1 Polyangiaceae bacterium
TTCCACCCCGAGCGCGGTCCCAAGGCCGGCTCGACCGCCGAACACCTCCAGCAGATCGGCAGCGCCGACTTCCTCTGGCGTGGCTCGGGCGGAGCAAGCGTTCTCGCGCACTACATGACCCTCAACCTCTACTGCGCGGGCGACAACATCGACTACGACGAGAATCTCCAGGTGCCGGGCGGTCATGTGGCCAGCTTCGGAGGTGACGACCCGACGTTCACGGATCACCAGATCGATTCGTATCTCGCGGCGCTCGATCCGTACTCGAAGACGCCGTACCGATTCGTCACCGTTGGGTGCGACTTCGCGCATCCGAAGCCGCGTCTGATCGAGTACCTCGACGGATACAACCAGCGGCACTACGAAGCGACCGGCGTGTGGGCGGTCGCTGCGAACTTCGAGGACTACGAGACCTTCGTTTCCTCCTGGAAGGACGTGCTTCCAGAGATCGCCGCCGACTTCACCCCCTACTACATGGGCTTTTACGGGAGTCGAGCGGAGGTGAAGCGCGGCGCGCGCGACGCGGCACGGCCGTTTTTCGCAGCCGAGACGTTTGCGACCGCGCTCGGCGTCGAAGGCGAGACCTTCATGCAGGCGGCGGCTCCTTCGCTGAGCACCCTGACGCGCGCCAACCATCACGACTTCGTGACGGGAACGGCGGCGGATGCCGTGGTGACGAGCGAGCAATTGCCACTGCTCGCGACCGCGAAGAGCGCGGGTGAGGCAGTGCTCGCGCAGGTCGTGAAGGGCATCGCGCGACGCGTGCCTGCAGCGCCGGGAGCCGTCGCACGCGTCATCGCGACGAATGGCGCAGGCAGCCAGCGCGATGATGTCGCCGAATTCGTGCTGCCTCTCTCCGGGACCGTTCCGCTCCTTCATGCCGTTGCGAATGGTCACGACGTGCCTCTCGAGCTCGTGGGGGCGCCCAAGGCGGGCGACACCACCGCGACGATGCGAATCGCGCTCGAAGCCCTCCCTCCCTTCTCGTGGCGAGCCGTCGACCTCCTCCCGGGCGCCGGATCGAGCCCGCCCGCCTCCGTGAAGCTCGACCTGCTCGACGCCAGCGGAGGGCCGGCCGCAGGAGGCGCGATCGTCCGGGTCATCCTCTCCAACCCGCACGTCCGCGCCGAGTGGAGCGTGGAGGCCGGCACCTTCGCGCTGACGGCCTTGACCATCGACGGGGCGTCTGCGCTCGCTCATCGCTCCTTCGGAGTGCGTGACTACAAGGACACGGGTGGGCTCTGGCGGACGGGCAACGAGATGCCTGGCTGCGAGCTCACGCCACTCACGCCGCCGGCTGCCGCCGATACGATCGAGGTGGTCGAGAGCACGGGCCTCATGGCACGCGTGGCCTTTCATTCTGCGAGCTACGTGCGCGAGGCGTCGCTCGGCGCGGGTGCCACCGGACTCTCCTTCGCTATCACCACCGGTGCGGCCCAAGGCACGACCCGCACCGTCGCGCTGTCGCTCTCCGCGACCGCAGGCGACCCGCTGAAGACCTCGGTGGCGGGCGGATTCTCGGAGCGGGTCCCGGAGCGGCTCTACACGCCGACGTTCTGGCCCGTGACGGAGTGGGCCTCGGTCGGCGGCTGGGCGATCCTCACACGGCAAGCGACCGGTGTGAGGATGAGCACGCCCGGTGAGATCGAGCTGATGGCGGTGCGCGACGCGCGAAGCGAGCAGTGCGATGTGGAGGGTGGCGTCGGGAGTGACACCGGCAAGCACCGGATCGAGTGGCGCATCGAACGGGCGGCCAACGTCGCGAGCTCGGCACGCGCCGCGCAAGCCTTCAACCGCCCGGTCACGCTCTCGGTAGTCGGCGTCGAGCAAGCCGCGACCCTCGACCTCGAGCAGGAAGCTTCCTTGCTGCAAGCCGAAGGCGAGGGCATCGTGACGGCGCTGAAGCCGGCCACGCGAGGGGGCGGTGTGATCATCCGCGCAGTGCTCACGCCAGGCCCGTTGACCCTGCACCTGCCGCCCGCGCTCGCGAAACGCACGCTCACCATCGTCGACGCGGTCGAACGAGACAAGACGACTCTCGGACCCGCCGGAGCGACGGTCGTCCTCGACGCAGCGGTCTACGGGTCCATCGCCACGCTTCGTCTGCAGTGAGGCGGCAGTCCGACCCTCGCGATCGCCGACGGCCAAGCAGCACCCGCGAGATTTCTCGTCTCTTCAGTGGTTCTACGTCGTCACGCCGTCGATCGTGACGCCCGTGGTTGGTGGTTTGCCCGCAAGGAAATAGGGTTTTCGATGCCGCTCTACGTCGTCGCGGCCGGCGTCGGCCTGTCGCTCCTGCTCTGCTTCGTGATGGTCTACCGCGAGGCTGACGTTTCGCTTGCCAGCACGCGCGCATCTCCGTGACGTAGTGGCCGAGACGCGTGCGCTCGAAGCGGGGTGACCCATCAGCGACACCGGGGTGCGCCGCGCCCGGGATCGTGCCGTGGCGTTAGCCGAGCGTCTTCTTGAAGGCCGCAGGGGTCATCTCTTCGAGCGGCAGCGCGAAGAGAGCGCGGTGGGTGCCGAGGCGGTCGAAGGCCCACGTGAGGTACGCCTGTGCGTGGACCCCTTGGGCACGGCAGGTGGCGACGATGCCGAGGAGCACGCACGCGCGGTGCGCG
>JAYTOQ010000180.1:0-1837 GCA_043747665.1 Polyangiaceae bacterium
AGCTCCGTAAAAGCCTGCTTCTGGACCCTGAGAGAGATCCGCTGATGGTGGATCTTTCCTGACCTACCCTCGAGCCGTCATCGGCGTGATGGTGGTTGGGCTCTTCGCGCTGGGCGTCGTGGTGCTGGCGATGTCGTTCATGACCGCGTGCTGCGCGCGCTGGCAGCGCTCGCAGCACTCGCAAGCTCACGACGTGCGCGGGCGACCGATGCCGTAGGCCTCGATGCGCTTGATCAGCGCATGCCGACCGATGCCGAGCAGGCGCGCGGCGGCGCTCTGGTTGCCGTTGGTCTTCGCGAGCGCTTCGCGAATGGCCTTCTCCTCGACTTCGTCGAGTGACGAACGCAGCGAGCAAGCAAAGGCGGGACGCACCGAAGACTCCTCGTCTGTGCGGTCGGTGCGATCGATGCGATCGATGCGATCGATGCAGTCGATGCGTAGCGTGGCGCTGCGCGGTGCGCTTGCCGGCGGGGGCCTCACCGACTCCGGCGCGTGGAGCACGAGATCGCTCTCGGTCAGGAACTCGGCCTCGGGGTTCATCACCAGAGCGCGCTCGATGGTGTTGCGTAGCTCGCGCACGTTGCCGGGCCACGCGTAGTCCTTCAGCACCTCGCGGGCCCCCGGCTCGAGCTGTGGCGCGACCAGGCCCATGCGACCCGCTAGCCGCGCGAGGAAGAACTCGGCGAGCGCGACGACGTCCTCGGGACGCGCAAGAAGCGGCGGGATCTCCACGCGGATGCCCTCGAGCCGATAGAAGAGGTCCTTCCGGAACTCGCCGCGCTCCATCGCAGCGCGCAGATCGCGGTTGGTCGCGGCGATGAAGCGAACGTCGAGGACGCGGAGCAGCTTGGCCTGCGTGTGGAGCGGCAGCTCGCCGACCTCGTCGAGGAACACGGTGCCCTCGTGCGCCGCCTCGAAGAGCCCGGGACGCGCGACCACCGCGCCGCTGAATGCGCCGCGTTCGTATCCGAAGAGCTCTCCCTCGAGGATCGACTCGGGGAGCGCCGCGCAGTTCAGCTTCAGGAACGGCTTGTGCGCGCGCCGAGAGCCACGATGGATGGCGTCGGCGAAGACCTCCTTGCCGACGCCCGTCTCGCCGAGCACGAGCACGCTGAGCGGGCTCGGCGCGATGGTGGGGACGAGCGCGTAGATGCGCTTCGACGCCTCGTCGCGCACCACCTCGACGACGGGCGGCGTGAAGAGGACGCCTGGTCCTGCTGCGCGCCCCGGCGCGACCACCGCCTGCGCGGCGTGTACGAACACCGTCACCGAGCCGATGGTCAGCGCGCGACCAAGCTCGATCACGGTCTCCTCGTAAGGTCGGAGGCGGCGGCCCTCGTACGACGTACCGTTGGCGCTCGAGAGATCTTCAACTCGAAGGTCGTTGCCGACCGAGATGCGGAGATGGCGGCGCGACACGCTCAGATCGGGGATGGTGAGCTCGCAATCAGCGCCGCGTCCGACGATGAACGGCGACCGCTCCGGCACCGGTAGAATGATCCCGCCCGCGGACGTGGTCACGATCGCGACCAGCGCCGTCCGGATCGCGGATCCACAGCTCGCGGTGGTTCGCGTTCGGATTGCGATGGACGTCGAGCAGGATGGGCGCGTCGAGCTCGCGGGCACGCGCCACGGCGGCGTCGAAGTCGTCGACCTCGAACCACAGGAGCATGCCGTTGCCGACGCCGCGTGAGGGGTCGCCCATGGGTCCGTGGTGGTGATCGATCTCCCACGCGTGCAGCTGCAAGATCAGACCGTCCGAGCCCCACTTGCTCGCGTGGAGGTTCGGATCCCACAGCCGTTCGTACTCGGTCCCTCCATGACCGCCGACGCACCC
>JAYTOQ010000181.1:0-5744 GCA_043747665.1 Polyangiaceae bacterium
GCGACGCCCTCTCGCGATCCGCTGGTCGATGCCAGGAGATCACGCTCGCGATCGGGTCCGCTGCGGACGACGAGCAGCGCATCTCCCACCTCGATGGGCGCGCCGGGCGCGACGAGGACGGCCTCGCCGTGCTTCAGCGCGCGACCGGCCACGATGGTCCCGTTGCGGCTGCCCTGATCGACGACCGTCACGTGCGCGCCGAGCGTCAGCTTTGCGTGAGCGCGCGAGAGCGTCGGGTGGTCGATCACGATGTCGGCGTCGAGGCCCCGTCCGATGACGACGGTTCCCGCGTCCGGCAGCGCGTGCTCCGTCGCAGATGATCCGCAGAGCACGAGGAGCACCCGCCCGCCGCCAGCAACGTCGCGGCGGCTCGTGGCGGTCTTGGTGTCGATGCTGGTCACGGGGTCACGTGCGGGCTGAACGCGACGAGCTCACCCAGCGGCGTCGCCGGGAGGAGAGTGCCGCGACGAGGCGTCGTTGTATACCGCAGCCGTACGCGAAACGCTTCGCGACGCACTGCCAGGGCTGCAAACGGGTCAATGAAACGCGACCGTGCTCGCATTCCATGTGGCGTTCATGCTCGTCCACGAAGCGCCGTAGCTGCCGCCGGTGGGCGCGACGTAGTACGCCGTGTCATCGCCGTTCTCGAACGGAAGCGCGATGAACGGGCTGCCGTCGACGAGGGCGTTCACCTGATTGCACGAGGAAGCCGTCGAGGCTACGAGCTGACGACGTTATCGGCGCGCAAGAGCGCATGCTCGAGCCGACAGTCGGCGGTCTCCTCCGCGTGCGCTGCTTCATGGGGCGGGATCGTCGAGTCGTGTGCGTTCCCAACGACGGTCGCCGGCGGCTCTACGAAGACATGAAGCGGTTGAGGATCGCGATGACGGCATGTTCGGCGTCATAGAAGGCCGTGTACCCGGAGGGGCGCTTGCGCTTTCACCGGAAATCTCTGCGTGCAACGTGGTCGCCGGGCGTCGAGGCGGCCTCACGACGGACCCCGGGAGGCCCATGGACCTGAGAGGTCTCACTCTCCGGCTGTCGAGCGACGGTCGTTGGGAGAACATCGACTGCGGCTGGACCGAGCAAGACCGCGACCCTCCCGACGGCGAACGCAATTTTACATTGTAAACTTTGATGCTACGGCCCCGACATGAAGCCTCTGCGTACGGTCTGGCCCTCGTTGTCGGCCGCTTGCGCGCTCCTGATGGGGTGCACTGCGGGAACGACCGTCGTGAGCGGACCCGGAGCTAGCGGCGACAACAGGACGGCGACTCCTTCGGGCGGCGATCCGCCCGGCGCGACCACTCCTGGCGAGAAAGCTCCGGCGAGCTCGTCGGGCGCGCCAGCAACTCCACCGTCGAGCGCGGCGTGGACCGGGCAGAAGATCTCCGTGGTGCTCGAGGGGCGCGGCGATACCGACATGCCCGACGGAACCGGTGTCGAGATCGTCGTCGATCCCAAGGCGACGGCCGTCTCGGCGTCGTTCGTCGCCGAGACGCCGCCGAAAGGCCTCCCGCCCTTGCGGCCCCCCTACCTCTCCGTCACCGACAAGAACGGCGTCATCGACGTGCACTGCGTCAGAGGCCAGCTGGACTGCAGCACGTTGACCGTCACGATCCCCAGTGGCACGCCGAGCGAGCCGTTGCGATTAACCGTCGAGAGCAGCAAGTACGGCGTTCACGCCAGCGGAGCGACCGCGACGGTGGCCTCGCTCGTAGTTCGGTCGACCGGACACGGCGACGTCGCCTTCGACGTCGCTCCGACGCTGGGTGCATCAATCGACATCACCGGATCCGGGAACCTGATGGACGTGACCCTCCCCCCGACCTTCGCGGCGGACGAGGTCACGTTGATCAACCATGACGCGCACGGATACCTGGACGTCACGGATTTCCTTGGGCTGGACGCCGGATCGACGTTTGGCCCGGCGGGCACCGGCGTGAAGCTGCTCCGGTTGGACGCAACCTTCGACATCGCGGTCCACAAGCAGCCCTGAGCCGGCACGCTCCAGATCTCAGTCGGCATGCGCCTCCTTTGCCGCGGCTATGCTCTCGCTGATGCAGCATCACCCGCACCATGTTGCGGTGCTCCCTGCGCCAGTAGCGCCGCCCCCCACGACCCACCGCATGCTCGTGTGCGGGCTTGCGTCGCTCCTGACCGTGCCGCTCGCGACGATCGTCGAGCTCAAGCTGCTCGTCATCATCAAGGCGAGGATGCTCTTCTCCAACAGCTCGATCGAGGCGACGTTGTTCGTCATCGCTGCGATGACCGCGGCTGTCCTTCCGTTCGCCATCATGCGACGCAAGGCGGACGCTGTAGAGCCGCCCTGGTCGCTCGTGGTCGGCATCGCCGCGCTGAGCGTGATGGGTGTGCTCACGGCGCTCCTTGCCTTTTACTTGTGGCTGTTCGGCGATCCCTCGGTCATGCCGGCGCAGTGACATACCGCATGAGTCGAGCGCCTAGGCTCCGCAGCGGTCGCGCGCGCGTTGCACGAGCGCTTGCACCTCGGCTTCTGCGCGCTTCGTCACGTCGCTCGCGCGGTCGCTCTTGCGTGCCACGAACGGCGTGCCCACCGAGACCACCATGCGCGTGGGGCCGCTCTTTGACATGCGCGCGAGGTGCGCCGGGAAGGTCTCGTTCACGAAAGCGGCGCCCGAGGCTCGCGGATACGCGATGCCCACCGGCAGCACCTCGGCCTCGGCGCGGACCGCGGAGACGAACGCGCCGCCATGAAAGGGGCGGACCTCGTCGCCGTCGAACGTGGTGCCCTCGGGGAACAGGTTGATGGTCTGTCCGCCCTCCAGGTGCTTCTGGATGGCGCGGATGGTGGCGGCGCCGCTCTTGGCGCTCGAGCGATCGACGAAGACCGTGCCCACCGCGCGCGCCGCTCCGCCCACCACCGGCCAGGTCGCCAGATCGGCGCGGCTCACCATCGTGCCGCCGAACAGCGACAACACGACGCCGATGTCGATCGCCGAGCGATGGTTGGTGATCACGAGGCGCCCGCGACCGCGACCCTGCGTGGGCGGCGGGACGGTCCCGTCGACGACCACCTCGATCGCGAAGAGCCCGAGCAGCGAGCGCGCCCACCGACCGACCCACGCGTCGCGCACCGTGGCGCGATCGGCGTCGCTCACCGTCGCCATGCGCGCCATGAAGGGCGGCAGCATCAGCGCGGTCAGGCCCACGAAGCCGCCCGCGCGCGCCGCCTGCCGTGCGCTCGCTCGCGCGGCGTCGACTACCACAGCTTCCTCAGCGCATACGCCACGTACTCGATGGCCCGGCGCGCCAGCGGACGCGCGCGCCACTCGTAGAGATCGAGGCGCTTTGCTCCGGCAACGTCGCGGTCGAACCAGTTTCGCGCATACGTGGCGAACGCAGCATCCTCGACGGCGATGTTCACCTCGAGGTTCTTCACGCGCGAGCGCTCGTCGAGGTTGTAGCTGCCGATCATCGCGAAGGCGTCGTCGATGACCACGGTCTTCGCGTGCATCATCGGACCGGGGTAACAGAACATGTCGATGCCGCGGCGGAGGAGTGACTCGTACATGGCCTCGAGCGCGAACTGCACCACCGCGACGTCGCTCTTCGCCGGCACCAGCACGCGGACCCGGACACCGCGCAAGACCGCGCGGAAGAGCGCGTTGCGCACGCCACGATCGGGGAGAAAGTACGAGTTTGCGACGTCGATCGACCTCTGCGCGCGGTTGATCCGCGAGAGGTACTCCTTCATGAGATTGCGTCGCTGACGTCGCAGGCTGGCGAGCACGTAGACGCGGCCGGTCGGGCGCTTGCTCAGCGGAACGAGATCACGCGGCACGTTCATCGGCACGAGCTCGTGCGGCAGGTTGCGAAACCACACCCGGCGCCACGTCTTGTAGAAGAGCGTGCGCAGCTCCTCGACGACGTGGCCCTTCACCTGGATCATGTCGTCGCGCCAGGCCTCTCCGCCGTCCTCGAGCGGGAGCCACGGGCGCGCGAGGTTGAGGCCGCCGGTGAAGCCGGTGCGCTTGTCGATGACCAGGATCTTGCGATGGTCGCGCTGGTCCATCAGCGCGAGCTTGAACGAAGGCCGTAGCGGCGAGACCGGGTGGTACTCGCGGACCTCGCCGCCGGCGGCGACCAGCGGTCGCCAGAACGCCGGCGTGATGGCGAGGCTCCCGACGGCGTCGTAGATGACGCGCACCGTGACGCCCTTCCGCGCCATGCGCGTCAGCGCCTCCCGGAAGCGCACGCCCACCGCGTCGGCGCCGACCCAGTACATCTCGAGGAGGATCTCGCGCTCCGCGCTCTCGATGGCCTCGAGCATCGCGGGGAACGCCTCGATGCCGTCGCGGAGGAGACGGACTTCGTCGCCGCCCACCCCGAACCAGGGACCCGGCGCGTCGACTCGCTCCCACCACTCGGGCTTGCGACGGCTCACGGCGCCGCCACCGGCTTCACGCGTGCGGGCCGCGAGGCGACCACCACCATCGACTCCTCGCCCAGGTACTTCGCGGCGAACGCACGCACGTCCTCGATGCCAGCGCGCCCGCGTGGGAAGGGCTGCGCCGCCGACGCGATCGGCTCCCCGCGCCACGTCGCGACGATGCGCGCGCGCGGATCGAGCGCGACCGCGATCGCGTCACGCGCGGCTGCGGCCGTCGCGCGCTCGTGATCCGCCGGCGCGAGCCCGCTCCTCTTCACGCGATCGACCAGCGCGCGAGCCTGCATGACCGCACCATCGAGCGCCGCTTGCGTGCTGACGATGCGCACGACGAGCGCCGGCGCCCTGGGCCACCCCACGACGCGCGTCGACCACGACCGCGCGAGCCCGCCCTCCGCTCCCGCGCCCGCTGCGGCTCCCGCATCCGCACCCGCGCTCGCCCCCGCACCGAGCGCGCGCTCCAGCAATCCTCCGTCGCCATCGAGCGCTGCAGCGACGATCCCCGCGGCCGCGCGCGCCTTCTCGTCGTTCGCCGCGATCGGAAATGCGAGATACGCCTCGGGCGCAGCCCCCGCGCGCGCTTCGATCGCGTAGGTGCCCGGACGCGGCGCAGCCGCCGGCGTCGACGGCCGACAGACCCGCGCATCTCCCGCACGCCGGTCGATCCAGCGATCCGCCGCGCGCAGCGCCGCCTCGCCCTGAGCGCCGTCGACATTGGCCAGCACGGCGACGCGCAGAGGCCCCGCTCGCAGCGCTTGCCCGCGTCCCACGACCGACGCGTCGGCGGAGCGCGCGAGCGTCTCCTCGCGCCCGAAGGCGTCGAACCACGACGCATGTCCGGGAGCGACGGCCGCGGCCACCATGCCGAGCGCCGGCCCTTCGGCGCGAAGGTCCTGATGAAGCAAGCCGGCGCGCGCGCGCGTCACCGCACCGATGGTGATCGGCTCGGACGCAAAGCTCCGCGCGACCACGTCGGCGAGCCTGCGCGCTTGCGCCGATGCCGTCTCGCCGTTCAGCGCAGGTCCGTGCGCGAGGAGGCCTGCGCCATCGGGCACCACCCACGGCTCGACGCGTGCCTCGGGCGAGCTCCTCGCCAACTCTACGATCGCGAGCGTGAAGAGCGCCGTCAGCCCGGTGTCGGCATCGCTCTCGCCGTCCGCGCCGCACGGCGAAGCGACGAGCACCCACGTCTCGCCTTGACCGGGCTCGACGCGCACACGGCCCTCGGCGACCGGCTTCTGCCACGACAGCGTCGCGCGCGACACCGCCGCCGCGAGCACCTCGCGCGAAGGCTCGAGCGCCGCCTCGCCGCTCC
>JAYTOQ010000182.1:0-2102 GCA_043747665.1 Polyangiaceae bacterium
GACCGTGCGCAGGAAGAGCAGGAACACGAAGCCGCCGAAGCCGCTCGTCGCGAACTGGTTCGCGACGTAGAGGATGTCCTCGGTGAGCGTGAAGCCGAGACCAACCACGCCGCCATAGATCGCGCCGTCGAGCGGGCCATCGAGCTCGCGCAGGCCGAGCGCGCTGGCGAGGGCGATCAGCGCGACGCCCAGGCCCTTGAAGCCCTCCTCGAAGACCGGGGCGAAGACGGTGGCGCCGATCACGTCGACGTCCTTCGGCGACGCGTCCAACAGCGCCGTGGTCAGGCTGGACGCGATCGACGACGTGATGCCGCCGCCCAGGGTCGCGAAGATCGCACCCCACACGAACGCCACGATGATGAGCCACCACGGCTCCGGCTCGAAGCGATCGGCCCACCGGATGAAGAAGAGGTACGTGAGCACCAGCGGCGTGACGAACATGACGCCGAGAAACAAGCCCACGAGCATTGCGAAAAACGTAGCAGGCTATGGCGTATCGGGGAACGCCGCGGGGGCCGGGAGCTTCACGCTGCCCGGGGCAAAGGCGCCGGCGATCGCGGTGTACGTGACCTTGTCGTCGACCCGGCGATCCTGCTGGACGTACAGGTACGAGCCGCCGGGCAGCTCGAGGAGCGCCGGCGCCGATTCCTTCGCTCCCACGGAATAAACCGGAACCGCGCGCGTCTGACGAACGAGCGGCCCGCTCTCACCATAGCGCGCAGCGAAGCCGATGGCGGTCACGCCGGCGCCGTCGGTTCCTGTGTAGAGTACACGGACATGGAGCCGACCTTGGGGCGTGATGCGCGTCACGGCACAGGGGTCACCGACCCTCGCCGTGTCGAACGGAGGCCGCTCGTTCGGGAGCAGCGAGCCGGGCGCCGCCGGCGCGGAGGGACCGAGCACCGGCTCGATGGCAGGCGTCGACGGATCGGGATCCAGGCGCGTGAAGTGGATGCCGTCGGTGCTCTCGGCTTCGCCGATCGAGGAGCCCGATGCGTAGAGGAGGCGCAGCCGGCCGTCGGAGAGCGCGTAGACGCTCGGCGCGCGCACCTCGGTCGACTCCCATGACGACCCAGGATCGCGCGCAAAAATAGGCCCCGCGACCTTGTGGAACGTGAGGCCGTCATCGGAGCGCGCGACGCCGATGCCGCCCGCACCCGCGTAGTAAAGGAGGATCTCCGCGCGCACCCGCACCACGAACGGCCCTGATAGCGACGGGCCTTCCCAAGGCGCGTCGGCGGCGAGCACCACCAGCGGCGTCTTGCCGAAGTCGCCGCTCGTTCCGAAGAACGCGCGACCGTCGTCGGCACGCGTCCGGACGATGACGTCGGCGACGGGATGCCTGGCGACGGCGTAGAGGATGGCCGGCGAATCGTCGGCGGGCACCTCGGGCGCGAGGATGGCCGGCTCACGATAGAACGCGACGCGATCGTCGAAGACGAAGGGCGCAATGCCCGCGACCTCGTCGGTGCCCAGCTTGCGAAACGGCCCCACGCCCGTGGTCGGGAGGTTGCGATCGCCGACTCCTTCCGCGCCGGTGGTCGCGCACGACGGCCCGAGCAGGACGAGGCTGATGACGACCGAGGAGGTCACTGCTTTGCGCATGATTGCTCGCTCGGCGTTCCCCAGCCGTCGAACGCGACGGTGAGCATCGCCCCCAGGTTCACGATGTGACCGCCTGCTGTGTAGTCGCCCACGAAATCCGCCGCGTTTGCCTTGATGACAGTCGCTCTCGGCAGCTCGCTCAGCGCCGCGTGGATGTCGATCGACACCGTCGCGGGAAGCTCCTTCGCGAGATCGCGCGCGGTGACGCCGACCCCGAGCGAGAAGGTGTGGCGATCGCGGTCGACGTAGTTCGTGAGTCCGGTCTGCGCGTCGATGGGCGTCTTCGAGTATTCGTAGCCGCCGCGAACGAAGCCCTGGAAGCGCGCCGTCTTCAGCACGCGCCACTCGCCGCCGAAATGCGGGATGAGTCGATCGTGCATGCGCAGCGGCTCGACGCGCGTCGGCGCGGGCGTCTGTGGCGGCGTGATGCTCGGCGGCCATCCCCCGGCGGGCGGCGGGATGTCGAGGACCACGTTGAGCTGCGCGACGGGAGGCAC
>JAYTOQ010000183.1:0-4590 GCA_043747665.1 Polyangiaceae bacterium
TGCCGCGAGGCGGACACCGGCGGCGAGCCGCTCGTCGTCGACTGGAAGCCGGAGCAGCGTGGCGATCTCGAGCTCCTGATGAAGGAGAACGTCGCGATCGTCTCGTACAGCTGCAAGGGCTTCAAGCTGCTGAAGGACTGCAAGGTCGACGGCACCTACGGCTTCCTCGGCATGAGCCGCAAGGAGCAGGTCGTGAAGCTGAACAACGCGGACGAGGTGAAGGCGAACCTTCCGCTCGGCGGCATCGGCATCGCCGGCAGCATCAGCGCCGAGATGGCGCGCGGCTCCACGCTCGACGTCGCGATGATCATGGTCGGCAAGGTCAAGACGACGTGGGCGAAGGTCCAGGCCGACGAGCTCAAGGGCGATTGCGATGGCGCCACGCACTTCGTCAAGGGCGCGATGGTTGGCGCCTTCGTCATGCAGACCGGCACGAAGGGCCAGGTCAAGAGCGCCGCGCAGATGTTCGGCGCTACCGCGAGCGGCGCGTCGACGAGCGAGAAGAACATCCAGAACAAGGACGGCGACATCGCCGACTGCGCGAAGGCATCGCCGGACGACAAGAAGGCGCCCGGGCGTGTCAGGCCTTCATTCGCCTCGAGCTGAAGGGCATCATCCCGAAGGCGCCCGCCGCCGTTGCCGCCACGCCGCCGCCCGACGTCAAGCCCGCCGGCAATGACGTCGCCGTCGTCGAGGCGTCGTGCCCCAAGGGGCTCGTCATGGCCGAGGGCAAGTGCACCGAGCCGAAGAGCGGCGCGGCGTTCCTCTGCAATCCGAACAACGCCGCCGAGTGCGAGGAGCAGTGCGGCAAGGGCAATGCGCCCAGCTGCGGTACCGCCGGAACGCTCTACGTTTCGGGCCGCGGCGTCTCTCACGACGAGAAGAAGGCGCGCGATCTCCTCGCGAAGGGCTGCGACGCCGCCGACACGAAGAGCTGCACCAACCTCGGCGTGCTCATGGCCCAGGGACGCGGCGGCGCGAAGGACCCGGCGCAGGCCGCGAAGAACTTCGACAAGGGCTGCGGCGATGCCGACGCGCTCGCGTGCGGCATGCTCGGCATGGCGTACAAGAACGGTGACGGCGTCACGAAGGACGAGACGAAGGCCGCCTCCTTGCTGCAGAAGGGCTACGAAGGCGGCAACGACGCCGCGTGCGGCACCTACGGCAAGATGCTCCTCGACGGCACCGGCGCGCCGAAGGATCCGAACAAGGCGACGGTCTTCCTGCGCCGGGCGTGCGACGGGACCCAGGCGCAGGCTGCGTGGACGTCGGCAACATCTTCGAAGCGAGCCGTGATGTGATCGGCGCGAAGATCATGTACCAGCGCGGTTGCTGGCGCGGGAACATGCAGGCCTGCTTCGACAACGGCCGCATGGAGCTCGGCTTCGGCGGGCAGAAGGACGCCGCGAAGCGCGCGTTCGAGATGGGCTGCATGCGCAACGACAAGATGTCGTGCGCGGCGATGAAGGTCCTCTACGGCGGCAGCCGTCCCGTGTTCCCCGGACCCGAGACGATGGACGCATCGCGGCGCTGCGACATGGGCGGCTCTCCGCGCGACTGCAGCGTCGCCGGCCTCGTGAACATCGCCACCGGCAACCCGATGGGCCAGTCGCAGATCGAGCGCGCTTGCATGCAGCAGGACGGCCTCGCGTGCGCCGTGAAGGCCGCCAAGAAGTAGCGAACGCGATGCTCTGGTACATGCTTATGTCCGAGGAGCTCCGCGTCTGGGAGCAGCGCATCGGCGCGTGGGTCGCGCAGTGCCAGGGCTGTCGGCGTGAGGGCTGGCAGCTCACGTTCCGCGTCTGGCGCACGAAGGGGACGGGGATGAGCCCGCCGACGCCGTACGGCATGCCGTGCGGCGAGTGCCACCAGGTCCGCTGCAGCCTCTGTGGCGCGGCCACGAACGTCGGGCACCCGAGCCAGTGGGCGCCGTCAATCGGCCCGGCGTACACGAACGAGAGCTTCCCGCCCGTCTACGGCACGCCGCAGTACGTGACCATCGCGTTCCCCGCGATGCGCTGAGCGCTCGGACGAACCCGACGCCCTCGCGCCGGTGGGATGACGGCGCACTTTAGCCCACGTTGTGAACGTCAAGTTCCGCGCTTCCCGCAATCATTGACGAATTCAGCTTTGAACACCCGCTCCTCGCAGGAGACGTGCCTGAGACCTTCTGGGCAGCGTGGCAGCGCTCTTCTTCGAACGTACGAGATTTCGTAGCTGTTCCAATGACTTGAGCTCTGCCGGCCGCCAACGGGTCAATCCGAGGTCGACATAAGAGCCCGGGTGGGACTTGCGCACACCATGGTCGCGCGCTAGAGCCGCCATCCACCTCGTCGGAACTCAGGCGGGGAACAAAGGAGCGTCGCGGTATGCGTTCTCTCAAGTCCGGTCTCTTCGCCATCGCGTTCGCGGGTCTCTTCGGAGCCGCGGCGGTCGTCGGTTGCAGCGCAGATGGTGGTGGCTCGGGCATCGACCAGTCAGCCATCGATCCGAATCAGCCCGATCCCAACGCGGGCACCACGTCAGGCGGCTCGGCCCTTCCGCCCAAGACGCCGGACGGCACCCAGGATGACGCGGGCGTGAAGGACGCAGGGAAGAAGGACTCCGGTCCGAAGCCCGAGGCTGGCGTCGACGCCGGTCCGCCCCCGCCCGTCGAAGGCACCGCCTGTTCGATGCCGAACTCGAAGGTCTCCAAGTCGTGCGGCATGTGCGGCAAGGCCGAGACGCTCTGCATCGCCGAGGACGGCGGCTCGACCTGGGGTACGTACGGCATGTGCCTCAACCAGGTCGTCGCCGGATGCGTCCCGGGCACCACGCAGCCTTGCGGCAACTGCGGTACGCAGACCTGCAGCGCGTTCTGCGGATGGGGCGCTTGCACCGGCCAGCCCGCCATGGCGTGTCCCGCCAACTCCGTCGACTACACGACGGCGAGCTGCTCGACGGCCAACACGTACCGCAGCCGCACCTGCAGCGCGACCTGCCAGTGGGGCAACTACTCGGGCACCTGCACGCAGGCGACCACGCCGAACAAGATGAACGTCCCGGCTGCGGTCGGCGGCGTCATCAGCGCGAAGTGGACCCTCGCGGGTACCACCCATCGCCCGAGCGGGACGTGCCCGGACGTCGTCGACTCGAGCTCGTCGTCCGTACCCTACGCGGTCGTGGAGCTGACCAACCCGACGGCGAAGGCCGCCGAGGTCTCGCTCTATCAATCGAAGAGCGCAACCGGCCCTGCCGATATCGACCTCGTTCTCTGGACGTACAACGGCGCGGGACTCCCGCTCAACGATACGGCCCTCGGCGCGTGCGTCGTCGGCGTTGCGGACAGCTGCACCGGCACCACCGCCTCCAACCCTTGCGGTAACGTGTCGAGCAACTACGACTTCGCCGCGGTCGATACCGTCGCGATTCCGGCGGGCGGCACCATCCTCGTCTACAGCGGCGCCTACGGCTCGTTCACGACGATCGGTGGCGACAGCACGTTCAACCTGAACGTCAAGACAACGAAGCTCCAGTAAGCAGCTCGTCTCCCCAACAGCGGCGCGGCCGGTGCGTTCCTCGAGAGCGACCGTCGCGCCGCTGGCGTTTTGTCGGTAGGGTCGCGCCGTGGTCGAGCCGCCCGAAGTCGCGATCGAAGGCGAGGTCGAACGCATCACGTTCGAGAACCGCGACACCGGCTTTCGCGTCGTCAAGGTGAACGTCCCCGGACGACGTGACGCGCTCGCCATCGTCGGCACGTTCCCGCAGGTCGCAGTCGGTGCCCGCGTGCGTGCGCGCGGCGTCATCCAGATCGATCGCAGCCACGGGGAGCAGCTCCGCGTCACGAGCGTCACGGAGCTCGCGCCCACTACCCTCTCCGGCATCGAGAAGTACCTGGGCTCGGGCCTCATCAAGGGCATCGGCGAGGTGACCGCGCAGCGCATCGTCGAGAAGTTCGGGCTCGACACGCTGAAGGTCCTCGACGACGAGCCGCATCGCCTCCGCGAGGTGATGGGCCTCGGTCGAACGCGCGCCGACGCGCTGGTCGCTGCGTGGAAGGAGCAACGCGCCATCCGCGACGTGATGATCTTCCTGCAGGCCCACGGCGCGAGCCCGATGCTCGCGACGCGCATCTTCAAGCGATACGGCCCGAAGGCCGTCGCCATCATCTCGGGCAACCCGTATCGCCTCGCCATCGACGTGTGGGGCGTCGGCTTCCGCACCGCCGATCGGATCGCGGCGTCGATGGGGATCACGAAGGACTCGCTCGAGCGGATGCAGGCGGCGCTGCTGCAGGCGCTCCGTGACGCGACCGACAACGGCCACTGCTACGCGGTCGCCGAGGACCTGGTCGCGCGCGCTGGCCGGCTCATCGCGACTGACGCGAGTGACCACGAGCCTCCGAGCGCGGAGGCCGTGGCGCGTCTCGACGAGGCACTCTCCGCGATCGTGAGGAGCAACCATGCGGTTGCGGAGCGGCCCGGCAGCCTCGAGCGGGCACCTGCTGGCGAGCTCACCAACGCAGCGATCTACGACGTCGCGATGCACGAGGCCGAGGTGCGGCTCTCGTCACGACTCGGCGCCCTCGCGCTCGTCGAGAAGGACGACCTC
>JAYTOQ010000184.1:0-3477 GCA_043747665.1 Polyangiaceae bacterium
CCTCGGCGCGGTGTCGAGCCGCGAGCTCGAGGACGCCCTCGACGAGGCGGAGTTCTTCTGCTCGCGCGGGCTCCTCGACGATGCGCGCGCCATCCTCAAGGAGCAGCTCACCAAGCATCCCAACAACCCCCTGCTCCGCGAGCGGATCGCCGAGCTCGACGCGCAGGACGAGCAGCGTGGCAGCGGCGCGCGTGAACGTCCTCGCGACGAGCGCGCCGCCGGCGGGGACCGCGCGTACGACATCGCTGCGTCGCTCGATGCGCTCGAGAGCCTGGATTACAACGGCATCCAGCCCGCCGAGGGCCACGCCAACACCGAGCAGCAGATCGACGTCGAAGCGGTCTTCGCGAAGTTCAAGGAGGGCGTCGCGAAGCAGATCAGCGTCGACGACTCCGACTCGCACTACAACCTGGGCATCGCCTACAAGGAGATGATGCTCATCGACGACGCGATCCGCGAGTTCGAGGTCGCCGCGCAGGACCCGAAGCGCGAGTGCGTGTGTCGCTCGATGATCGGCATGATCGAGCTCGAGCGCGGTCGCATGAACGAGGCGATCGATGCGTTCCTGCTGGGCCTCAACTCGCCCAACAAGGATTCCCAGCAAGAGACGGTGCTCTGCTACGAGATCGGCGCCGCCTACGAGGCGAAGAAGCAGAACAAGGAAGCGCTGTCGTATTACCAGAAGGCCATGCGACGCGACCCGAACTACCGCGACGTGCAGGAGCGCGTACGTCGCCTCGCGAAGAACGAGCCGAAGCAGCAGCAGCGCCTGGCTGCGCTCGGCGCCGACGACGAGTTCGATCGCGCGTTCGACGACCTCGTCTCGAAAGCGTGACGGCGCGTGACGGCGCGCGGGGCTGCGCGGAAGGCCCGTCGCGGGCCGCGTGAGCCCGGGCCCGCGCCTTCGCGCGCGGCGCTTCACGAGGCGGCGCTCGCCTATCTCGCGCGCGGCGCGGCCACTGCCGACTCCGTGAAGAAGACGCTCGAGCGGCGCATCGGCAACTGGGCGCGACGCTCGGTCCGGGCCGGAGGCGACGCGGAGGGCATCGCCGGCGACGCGGCGAAGGCGCGCGAGCTCATCGAGGAGATCGTCGGACGCCTGCGCGAGGTGGGTCTCGTGAATGACGCGACGTTCGCCGAGAATCGCGCGCGCCGCATGTCGAGCGCCGGACGATCGCGCCGCGCCATCACCGCGCATCTCGCGCAGAAGGGCGTCGATTCCGCGACGGTCCGCGAGGCCGTACCTCGCGACGCCGGCGCGGAGCTCGACGCCGCACTTCAGTTTGCGAGGCGGAGACGCATCGGTCCCTTCGCGTCCGCGGAAGAGGCGGACGTCCCGGCCGACCGCGAAGAGCGCCGCGCCGTGGAGCGAAAAGCGCTGGGGGCGCTGGCTCGCGCCGGGTTCGACTGGAACGTCTGCGACCGCGTCATGCGCATGAGCCGCGAGGACGCCGACGAGCGCCTGCACGGCCACCGCGATTTCTGACGCGAAATGCGGCGACGCCGCCGTGGCCGGAATCCGTGGGGGCATGCGCTGCCATTCATGCTCGACCGCGGTCGATGGCGTGAGTGGAAGGCGGAGCGATGATCCCTGCGGATCCCGGCACACGACGCCGCTTTTGCCGCGTTCAGAACGGGATGTCGGCGTTGGCCGGAGCCGCCGGCGCTCGCGGGCGAGCGCCGTTGAGAGCACCCTGTTGGAGCTCGGCGAACGGGGCGTCGGCGCCGGCCGGCGCGAGGCTCTCCGAAGCGCTCCGCGGTGCGCCGGTCGCCGTCACGCGGTCGGCGATGATCTCGGTGCTGTAGTGCTTCTGCCCGTCCTTCTCGTACGACGTGGTCTGGTTCCGTCCCTCGACGAACACCGCCGTTCCCTTGCGCGCGAACTTGGCGAGGCCCTCCGCGGCCCGTCCGAAGAACGTGACGCGGTGCCACTCCACCCTCTCTTGTTTCACGTTGTCCTTGTCGGTCCACCGTTCGTTGGTTGCGACGCGCAGCTTGAGCATCGCTATGCCGCCGGGAAGCATGCGGAGCTCCGGGTCCGCGCCGAGGTTGCCGTGGATCATGACCTTGTTGATTCCGTCCATGCCCGGCCTTCAGCAGGAGGCGGGCCAGGATCGCGAACGAGCAATCTCGCGCACTTCCGCCCGACGTAGTGCTGTCCCGGACAGTCTCGAGGGTGGCCCCGGCCGCCCCCGGCCACCTCGACGCGCCGCTCTACGCGTACCCCGCGGCCTGCATCGAATAGAGGTGTGCGTACGTCTTGTCGGCGGCGAGGAGCTCCGCGTGCGTGCCGTCCTCGGCAATGCCGCCGTGCTCGAGCACCAAGATGCGATCCGCCATGCGCACCGTGGGAAAACGGTGCGAGATGATGAGCGTCGTCTTTCCGCGCGACAGCTCGCGGAAGCGATCGAAGACGGCGTGCTCGGCCTCCGCATCGAGCGCCGCGGTCGGCTCGTCGAGCACGAGGATGTCGGCCTGCTCGCGCATGAAGCCGCGCGCGAGCGCCACCTTCTGCCACTGACCCCCCGACAGCTCGACTCCGTCCTGGAACCAGCGACCGAGCGGCGTCTCGATGCCCTTCCCCATGCCGGCCACGAGCGCATCGGCGCCGCCCTGCGCGACGGCGCGCTCGATCCGCGGCACCTCCTCGAGGTGCTCGACGCTACCGACGCCCACGTTCTCGCGCAGCTTGAGCTGGTACTGGTTGAAGTCCTGGAAGACGACGCCGAAGCGCGCGAGGAGCTCGTTGCGATCCCACGCGCGAAGATCCTTGCCGTCGAGCAGCACGCGTCCCTCCGTCGGCTCGTAGAGGCGCGTGACCAGCTTCACGAGAGTGGTCTTTCCAGCGCCGTTCTGGCCGACGAGCGCCACGCTCTGACCGCGCGGGATGAACAGATCGACGTTACGCAGGACCCATTTGTCGTCCTTGGCCTGGCCGGGATACCGGAAGCTGACGTTCTCGAGGCGTATCCCCTTCTCTCCCGTCACTCCCGCTGTGAGCTCGGGCAGCGCAGGAGCCATCGCCATCGCCTTCGACTCGTCCTCGGCGGCGACGGTACCGTCGAGATACGCGAAGAGGTTCGACATGTAGAGGTTGTGCTCGTAGATGCTGCCGATGCCGCTCAGGATCGACTGGAACGCCGACTGGCCGCTGCGGAACGCGAGCACGTACATGGTCATGTTGCCGAGCGTGAGCTTGGAGGCCGCCGCGAGCAGCGCCATGGCGCCGTACGAGAAATAGAACGCGCCCGTCGCGAGGAGCGATAGCCCCGTCGTGACGATCGAGCGACGCGTCGCGAGCTTCGAGTCTTCGGCGTGGAACCGCTCGGCCAGCTCTTTGTAGCGGGCGAGGAACATCGGCCCCAGGCCGAACAGCTTCACCTCCTTCGCGTGCTCGTCGTTCGCGAGCACGTACTCGAGATAGACGAGGCGGCGCGAGTCGGGCGACCGCCAGTTCCGCAGGCGGAACGTGGCCTT
>JAYTOQ010000185.1:0-4275 GCA_043747665.1 Polyangiaceae bacterium
CCACCGTCTTCTACTGGGACACCGACCGCCTCGCCGCGGAGGTGCAGTCCTCGGGCGCGCTCCGCGTCTACGTGTACGCCGACGCGCTGGCGATGACGCTGCTGCTGTTTGTCGACTACGCGCACGTCGACGCGGTGCCCGAGTCGGGCGCCGTGTACGCGGTGCTTGGCGACCATCTCGGGTGTCCCGAGCGCGTCGAGGACATGACCGGGCAGACCGTCTGGTCTGCGGTCGTCGCGCCGTACGGTGCGGTCCACGTCACCGCGGGCGGCGGCTTCCACCAGCCGCTGCGGTGGCCGGGGCACTACTACGACGCGGAGCTCGGGCTCCAGTACAACCGCTTCCGCACGTATTCGCCGGAGCTCGGGCGCTACCTCGAGCCCGACCCCCTCGGCCGCGCCGGCGGGCTCGAGAACGTCTACGCGTACACGCACAACCCGCTCTTCCGCGTCGACACGCACGGGCTGAACGAGTGCCCAGAAGCGGAAGCGGCGCGAAAGAAGGCCGCCGCGGAGAACGGGGAGGAAGTTAGGGCCGACGAAGAGCGCGAGGCCCGTGCAGCCGTAGCCGGCGCGGAGCGAGACCAGCTTGCGGCGCGGATGCGCATCGCAGCGGAGTTCCTTCGGGCCAATGGCCAGCGCTATGATCGAGCGTCAGGGAACGTCGTTGCACTCACACGTGACGAAAGGAAGAGCGTGCTGGCATGCATCGACTACAGCCAGCCCGTGCAGGCTGGGCCACCACCGTCGATCCCGGAGCAACTGGGGCAGTGGCAGGCGCCGGGCGGTCAGCGCGGGAGCTTCTTCGCACCGCCTGGCACCCCGCCCGAAGCGCTCGGCATCGGTTCGGAAGGAAAGGCCTGGAATCAAGCAGGTCAACCTGTTCTGCCGAAACAGGAGACAGGATACTCGATGAGCGATGCTGATGGCCCCTATCTTCGTTCGACAGCGTCGCCCGCGGATGACACATGGTCCGCTCCCGGGACCACTCAGCCCGCTCCGGGGGGGGGCACGCAATACTACGTTCCAAGCGGCTGTGATCCGTCTCACCCCGTGGAAGTACTCTGATCATGTCTCAATTGATTAACGAATTCGTGCACATCAAGTCGCGCGCGGACTTCTTTCCGACGCTCGATCGTGCGATCGCGCTCACTCAGGCTCTCGATGCTCGCAGTGCGCCGGACCCTAACGTCAAATCGATTCTCAAGCAGCTCGACGCCGTCAAGCACTGGACGGCAAATGGCCGTGAGCCGAGCCGCGCGGAACGAAAGAGCCTTACCGTCGGTCAGCTCTTCGTTCGCGAGTTCGAGCCGGCGCAGACCGACGAGGTCGAGCAGTGGATCAAACTCGTGCGTGAGGTCACCGGGTACTTTTCGGACTGGCTCGACGACGCCACGTTCGCGACCATCGACACCGATGACATGGACGACTTCGATTGATTGGCCCCGGTCGCGGCTTGGAAATTCGCGATCTGGGAAGGGTGTGGCTCTTCTCCGGCGGGGGAATGCATAGCAGGATCGATCACTTGACCCTCCGCAGTCGCGGTTTGGGTGCGGGTAGCAGGTCAGGGATCGCGCCGTCTTCGTAGCGCCCGACGTGATTGCGCTGGTGTTCCTGCTCGAGGTGGAATGCCCAGTACGCGTCGAAGTCACCGGAGGCCCTCACGGCGCGGAGACGGAGCACGGCCTCGGCGCCGGTGAGCGACCAGCGCGCGCCGGTGCGGTCCATGCGGTCCTTCACGACGTAGCGGCACGCGCCTTCGATGACCCCGGTCGCGATGGGGAGCCCGTCGCGCAAGGCGTCGGCGTAGTTCATCAGCCTCGTTCGCGTGCGGTTGGCGACGTAGTCGCACGCGCTCTCGATATCGCTATGGGCTTACCTGCGACACCACGGAGCCCGAGCCATCGGCTCCACCGACCGTCCTCGTCCGTCGAGGATCCCAACGAGAGTCAGCAAAGAGGCTCGCACAACAGGCTGCCGCTGCCGACAAAGCGGGAAACGCGAAGAATGGTGTACCGTACGGTCACGGTGTATCGGTGACGACTCCGGAGGCCAACGCCAGGTTATCAAAGGATCCTGCTGATGCGTCTCAGGCCTCTCGCGCTGCGTTCGAGGCCGCAGGGTTCGAGGTCCGTGCGACGCCGACCAACTCCGACCCAACACACCACACTGTCCAGCTCCCCAACCCGTTACACCTGAAGTGGCCGCGACATTCAACGCAATCCTTGGAAGGACAACGTGACACTGGAGTCGTTGCTAAACGTAGCTCCGATGAGCTGGAAGGTTGGGCAAGTGATCGTCCTCGACTGGTACGATGGGCCAAGGTCGGGATTATGCCGGCTCACAGAGCCGCGCGTGGACTTACTGTTCGAGCTGCTGGACGAAAGACAAACAGAAGACGGGCTTGACGACCGACTATTCTCGCTGTCCATTCTGGCCGAAGGAACGTTCACTGCGGTACTTTCGTCGCTGGCTTTCGCCGGAACGCCGCCTCAACCTGTATGGGTACCGCGCTGGCAAAGCTCCAATCAAGCGGACCTCGAAGGCGCGAACGCGGCTGTCCAGAATGCTAAAGCGCTTGCTGTCGCAACGTCACTCGTCACGAGGACGTCTGATTTTATCAGCTTTCGCGGCATCTGGAACCTCTCCGCGCTGGGCAAAGAGTCGGACTGGTTCTCATTTTTGGGCATAGATACCACCGACCCGACGTGAGTCGGCGCCTGGGAGTCGCCGGAGACGTGCAGGCCAACGCCTGCATCCTCACGCGATCGTCCTCGTTCCGAATCCCCGTTCTCTGACATTTGAGGGCCATGGTTCTACACCGCTTACCACCGAGGAGTCGTAGGCGACGCCGAGCTCGGTGTACGGTAGAACTAAGCGGCATTTCGGCAGCGCGGGAGTGTTCGAGCAGGCCTACGACGCCGTCGGAAGGCTCGCCGCGCAGGCGTTTCATCGTGGCGCGAAGGGCAGCGCCATCGAAGCGGCCGCCGCTGGGGCTATCGGAGTCGCTCGCCGGTTCGGCTTCGACGAACGCGGCTTTCTCGCCTCCATCGAGGACTCGCTCCGCGGCCACACGCGGCTCATGCACAACGACCGCGGCGATCTCACGGGCGTCGTCCGCCAGAGCGGTGCAAGCGACTTCTACGCGTACGATCCGTGCCAGAACCGCGTCTACCACGCCGCCACCGAGCACGGCGCCGCCCTCGCCTCCGCGCTCGACAAGGCCGCGCGCGAGCGCAGCGCCCTCGGCGATGTCGTGGTCGACGTCCTCGCCGCCCGCGTTCTGCATATCGAGACGAGCTTCGGTTACGCCCCAGGAGACCGCGTGGTCGTCGTGTCGCGCGCCGACGGCCGCACCGAGCTGACCTACGACGCCAACGGCCAGGTCGTCGCCAAGACCCACTTCCGCGGCAACGAGCGCACCACGTGGACGTACGGCTGGAACGCCCGCGGCGAGCTCGTCACCGTGACGACGCCCAACGGCAAGGTCTGGACCTACCGCTACGACGGCGCGGGCCGCCGCATCGAGAAGCGGAGCCCTACGGGCGACAGGTGGCGCTACGTCTGGGCAGGCGCGGTCCTGCTGCACACGCTCAAGAACGACGCGCTCGCCGAGACCTACCTCCATGAGCCCGGAGGCACCTGCCCCATCCTCCGCGACAACGGAGCAGTCCACTTCATCCTTCCCGACCAGAACGACTCGCCCAGCGAAGAAGCAAGCGCCGACGGGAACCTCGAGTGGACCGCGCGCAAGGGGACGTGGGGCGAGGGCTTCAGCGCCGTCGGTGCCTCAGGCGGGGAGCCGTTTCTTGGGCAGTGGTATGATGCAGAGAGCGGGCTACACTACAATTTCTTCAGGTACTACGATCCGGAGGTCGGAAGATATCTATCGCCGGATCCAATTGACCTCCTCGGAGGCACCAATGCCTACCTCTCGGTCAGCACACCGTACTCGCAATACGACCGCTACGGACTCAACGCGGGGGCCCCGCCCGGCTGCGGAGGTGGCGGCCCGAAGCCGGCTGTCCCTCCCGCACCTGACGTCGATCTCACCGACGACAAGGCTCGAAAACACATTCTTGAAGGCGACGGGCCCGGCAAGGGCGGCGGGCATCGATCCGGAACGGGCAAACCAGGAAAGAGTGAATTCCCCGGCTCGTGGAGCGATGCAAAGATCCTAGCACTACTGCGAGAGGTTGATCGCGTCACGCGCGTTCGCGTGAGGGCCGCCGCGTAGGTCCATGTCGTTTGTTTCTCACTGTGTCGCCGTCTTCTT
>JAYTOQ010000186.1:0-18922 GCA_043747665.1 Polyangiaceae bacterium
TCGACGTCGATCATCACCTCGGCGATGGCCCAGAGCGAGCGGTTGGTCGACGGGTCGCGGACGAGATCCTCGGGCGTGACCTCGTGCCTTGCGCACGCGCGCTCGAAGCCGTCGATCACCTTCTTCGAGCTGCGTAGCAACCTGTTGAAGCCCGGCGACTCGAGGCCCGACCCGTGACCGAGGCCTTTGCGGATCGCGAAGTACGCGACCGGGCTCATCGTCTCGAGGAGGCGCATCTGGTCGCCCATCAGCTTCTCGATGAGATAGATGCGATGGAGGCCCGCGCGCGCCGCTTCGAGCTCATCGCGATCCATCGCGGGCACGAGCCGAGTGATCTCGTCGTCCGCGGCCTTCATCCAGATCTCCTCGATCTGGTGAACGCTCTGGAAGAGGAGCTCGTCGTCGTGCGTTCGTGACTCCTCGGGCTTTTGCAAGCTGAGGAGCTCCGGCACCCGGAGATAGCGCTCGTACTCGGTGAGGGGCATGCGTGGTCAACCTTGGCACGGGAGTGGTAGCCCCGCGAAAGTGTCCTATCGCGCGTGCACGGCGGTTGGCAAGTAGCCCCATCGTTGGCAAAGTTCGCCCACCGTGAAGAACCCCCGCCCTGTTCGCTCGTACTTTCCTCAGGGAGCGCTCCTCGCTCTGGTCGTGCTTGCGGGCGGGTGCCGGTCGCAGCCACCCGATCCGTCGACCGGCGCGCAGTCGCAGACGCCGCCCTCGATGCCGCGGCCGAGCGCGAGCGTGGCGGCCGCTGAAGGCGGTATGGCGGACGCGGCCGTCGCGACCGGTGCCACCGCCGATGCGCAGGCGCCCCAGAGCGCGCCCGACGAGCCGCTGGTCGGGACGCTCTTCACGAAGGAGATCCAGGCCGCGTTCCGCGTCGCTGCGTGCGCGGGCGACGACTCGTTCATCCCGGCCGGCGTCGATCGAAAGATGGTCGACGCGCACTGCGGCATGCTGAAGACCGGCTATGAGGAATACCGGCGCGAGTGGATCGACGTGGCGAGCCCGTTCCTCGCGAAGCTCCGGCCCGCGAACCTCCCCGCCCAGGTGGTCTATCCCTTCGGCGGCGGCGACCTCGTCACCGCGCTTGCGACATTCCCCGACGCAACCGAGCTCACCACCATCTCCCTCGAGATCGCCGGCGACATCCGCGGGATCATGAAGACCGACAATGTGCGGCTCACGAAGGAGCTCGCCACCTTGCGCGAGCACCTCGGCAAGCTGTTCTTGAAGGCCCATAGCCGCACCATCAACCTCGACATCGAAACGCGCGGCGCGGTCCCCGGCGAGGCCGCATTCACGCTGGCCGCGATGGCCATCCACGGGTTCGAGCCGATCACGTACCGGTACTTCGACTTCGCCGACGACGGCTCGCTCCACTACCTGACCGACGCCGACATCGCGAAGGCCGAGAAAGCGGGCAAGCAGGGTCGCGGTGGGCCGTTCGCCAACGCGGAGATCCGCTTCAAGAAGAAGGGCGAGACCAGCGTCCGGACCCTCCGCCACGTCGCCTACGACCTCTCCGACGGGAACCTGAAGGCGCACCCGCAGCTGATGAAGCACCTCGACACGAAGTCGAAGGTCTCGGCGATGACCAAGGCCGCGAGCCACCTTCTCTGGGACGACGCGAACTTCGCGGTCATCCGCGACTGGCTGATGACGCATACCGACTGGATGATCTCCGACACGACGGGCGTGCCGCCGCGGATCGCCAAGAAGAACGGGTTCGAGCAGGACTACTACGGCCAGTACGAGTACGCGGAGCCGTTCGGGACCGTGAACAACAAGGACATGAACGAGTTCCACGAGAAGTTCAAAGGCAACGCCCCGATCGCCTTCCGTTACGGCTACCCGGACAACAAGAGCCACGGCCACATCGTCGTGACCCACAAGCCCGGAGTCGTCGGCACGAAACCTTGACCGAGGCGATTGACTACGGTCGCGCTCGTATCCCCAGTCGGTGCGGCGCGTCGCGCTGTGGCGTTTCTGTGCTCGCGCTGACCGAGTACCCATGACGTAGCGGCAGATCCCTCGGGTTCTGTGCTCGAGGTTCCTTGGATCGGACTTCGCATTGCTGGGTGGCGAGGCTCCTCGATGTCCGCCGCCCCTGCCGAAGATTGTGCCCCCGCGCCCACTGCGAAGTTGCTTGCGCCCGGCGACATGGTCGACGGCCGCTACCGCATCGACTGCTACCTCGGTGGCGGCGGCATGGCGTCCGTCTACCGCGCGACGCATGTCGTCCTCGAGCAGTCGGTCGCGATCAAGGTCGTCTCGCCGAGCATCCGCGAGCTGCCCGGGATGGCGCAGCGCTTCCTCCGCGAGGCGCGCGCCGCCACGCAGCTGAAGAGCGAGCACGTCGCGCGCGTCTCCGACGTCGGGACGATGGCCGACGGCGCGCCCTACATGGTCATGGAGTACCTCGACGGGCGTGACCTCGACGCGATGGTCGAGGGCGGCGAAGAGATCAACGTCGAGGACGCGGTCGACTACGTGCTCCAGGCCTGCGAGGCGCTCGCCGAGGTGCACGGGCTCGGGATCGTGCATCGCGATCTGAAGCCCGCGAACCTGTTCCTCACGAGGGGCGCCGACGGGATGCCCTGCGTGAAGCTCATCGACTTCGGCATCTCGCGGACCGATTCTCCGCTGGCTTCCAAGGATCTCGCGAAGCTCACCCAGCCGGACACCGTGATGGGCTCGCCGCGGTACATGTCGCCCGAGCAGATGGAGTCGGCAGGCAAGGCCGACTCGCGCTCCGACATCTACGGGACCGGCGCGGTTCTCTACGAGCTCCTCACGCACAAGTGCCCGCACGAGGGCGAGACGTTCATGGACATCTATGCCGCGGCGACGCTCGGTCCGCCCGCCGCGCCTTCGTCCCTGCGCTCCGGCATTCCGCACGGCCTGGACGACGTGATCCTGCGCTGCCTGCGCATTGACCCAAACGAACGCTTTGCAGACACCGCGGAGCTCGCGCTCGCGCTCGCGCCGTTCGGTCCGGACGGCTCGATGACGCGTGCCGAGGCCATCGCGCGCATCCTCGAGGCGGCGCGCTCGCGCACCCAAAGCAGCAGCGGCTCCAACGAGGCAGTCACGTCGAAGGACGAGGGCTCGTTCGTGAGGAAGCGCGGGTCGAGCGCCCATGCCGTGCGCCAGCGCCGCCTCCGCTACTTCGGCGTCGTCGCCGCGGTGATCGCTTTCGCCGGGCTCGCCGTCGCTGGACGTGTACTCTACACGCAAGGCCAGGCGAACGGCGTGGCGACGGCCAACGGCGCGCCCGCGCGGGTGGTGGTGGTGCCGCCTCCGCCGCTCGGCGCGCTCCCGCAGCTCAGGGCACCACAGGCAGTGGCGCCGACGACCGAAACGATCGACATCGCCGCGAAGGTCGAGGCCGAGGACAAGGCCGCCGCCGACGGCGCGCCCCGGCCCGCTTCGTCGCCCGCGCCGCTGCTCGCGGCGCCATCCCCGCCAGCCACGAAATCCTGGTCGGCACCTGCGCCCAGCAACGCAGAGCAGAAGCTCTTCGAGGACCGCAAATGAAGCTTCGCTTCTTCCCCATTCTTGCTCTCATCGCCCTTCCACAGCTGGCGCTCGCTGCCGATCCGCCGAAGACCGACCCAGCCGCCGCGCAGAGCCTCTTCTACGAGGCGCGCACGCTTATGCAGCAGAACAAGTTCGCGGAGGCGTGCCCGAAGCTCGAAGAGAGCATGCGGCTCGACGCTGGGCTCGGCACGCAGTTCAACCTCGCCGACTGCAACGAGCACATCGGGAAGATCACCTCTGCATGGGCCGGCTTCCTCGAGGTCGCTGCCGGGTCGAAGGCCTCGAACCAGGCGGACCGCGAGAAGCTCGCTCGCAAGCGCGCGCAAGCGCTCGAGCCTCGGTTGCCAAAGCTCGTGGTCGAAGTCGCGGGCGCGCCGCCGGGCCTCGAGGTGAAGCGCGACGGAGTGGCGGTCGGCGCCGCGGCGTGGGGCTCGCCGATCCCGGTCGATCCCGGCTCGCACCGCATCTCCGCGACGGCTCCGGGCAAGGGCTCGTGGGAAGCCACGGTCGCCGCTACGGAGGGCAAAGTCGCCCATGTCGCTGTCCCGCGTGATCTTCCCCCGGCGGCAGTCGCAGCCGGGCCCGCAGCGAACGGCCCGCAGCCGGACCTCGCGGCGCTGCCGGCGACCGCTGCGGCCTCGGACTTTCCGTCTCCGGTGATCGAGCAGAACGGCGCGACGCAGCGCACCGTCGGCTGGATCGTGGCCGGCGTCGGCGTCGTCGGTGTTGGCCTCGGCGCGGGCTTCGGGCTGTCCTCGATCGCCAAGCGCAACGACTCGCGCAGCCACTGCGTCGCCGACCAGTGCGATGCGGACGGAGTCGGCCTGCGCGACGACGCGATCCGCAACGGCAACATCGCGACCATCGCCACCATCGCCGGCGGTGCGGCCATCGCCGGCGGTCTCGTCCTCGTGCTCACCGCGCCGAAGACGACGGAGTCCCGCGAGCGCGTCGGCAAGCTTCGAGCCATACCCAACGTCGGCCTGAATGGCGGCGGCTTCATGCTTCAGGGGAGTTTCCAATGATCCGTCCCGTCCTCGGCGCTGTCCTCACGTCCAGCGTCCTTACCTTTGCGTTCCTCGGTTGCAATTCCATCCTCGACAACAACCCGGGCACGCTGGTCGTCCCGGATGAAGCGGGCGCCCTTCCGGGCACGGGCGTCAACCCCATGCCGACGCAGGAGCCAGGCACGGACGGCCCGGACTCCGGGATGTCGATGCAGCCGGACTCCGGAGACAAGCCGTCCGCGAACTGCCCGGCCGGACAGCAGCTGTGCTTCGGCGCGTGCGTGTCGCTGACCGATCCCCTGTACGGCTGCGGAAATCCCGCGTGCACGCCGTGCTTGTCGGGTCACAGCACCATGACTTGCCAGGGCCGCACGTGCGTCGTCAGCGCGTGTGACAAGGGCTACGCGGACTGCAACGCCACGGCGAGCGACGGCTGCGAGACCGACCTCTCGAAGGCCACGAGCTGCGGCGCATGCAACGCGAAGTGTGGACCGGCCGCGCCGCTCTGCGCGCCGACTGGCCCCAACTTCCAGTGCTCTACGGGCTGCACGCCCTCTGCTCCGCTCCTCTGCGGTGCCGAGTGCGCCGACCCCCAGACGTCACCGACCCATTGCGGGACTTGCAGCAATGCGTGTCCGGTCCCGACCAACGGCACCGCGGCGTGCAAGGCCGCGACCTGCAGCTTCACGTGCAAGGCGGGCTTCAAGGCTTGCACGGACAAGTGCGTCGCGCAGACGGACCCCGCATTCTGCGGCGCGGCGTGTGCACCATGCGCCGTCCCCGCTGGCGGCGTCGCCACGTGCCTCAACGATACGTGCGGGATCCAGTGCACGGCGCCGAACCACGCGTGCGCCGGCAAGTGCGTCGGCCCGACCGACCCGACGGCCTGCGGAGTGGCCTGCACGGTCTGTCTGGTCCCGACCGGAGGCGCTGCGACGTGCTCGGCGGCCGGTGCATGTGGAACGACGTGCCCGGCGGGCACCCATCTCTGCGGTGCCCGGTGCGCCGCGGACACCGACGCGACGGCGTGCGGAGCGGCCTGCACGGTCTGCCCGATCCCCGCGAACTCGACGGCCTCGTGTACCGCAGCGACCGGGACCTGTGCGTCGGCGTGCAGCGCGAACTTCGGCGACTGCAACATGATGGCGGGAGACGGCTGCGAGTCGAACCTGATGACCGACAACGCGCACTGCGGGACGTGCGCCAAGGCGTGCGTCGCGCCCACAGTCTGCACTGCCGGCGTGTGTCAGTGAGCTAGCGCTCGTCGCTCGGCGCGGGCGACGTCAGCGCTGCGATTCCTTGCGCGTGCCGATCCGCTCGCCCTCGCTGGCGCAGCTCTCCATCTCCGGCGCAGCTTAGAACGAATGTCAGCGGCGGCGTTCGAGCGGCCGCGCGCCGTGCTTCGCCTCGAACCACGAGCTTCGCAAGTTGCGTCGTAGCGCCGACGCGTAGAGGCAGTCGCGCAGGCTGTTGAGCTCGCTCGTCACGACGCCATGCGCAAGTGCGGTGCGGATGCTCACGGCCTCGGCGCGGGTCAGCTCCTCGCGTGAGAGCGTCCCTTCGATCTGCTCGTGGGCGCAGTCGACGCCGGCGCGTTCGAGCTCGGCGAACATCGCGTGGGTATTGGCCTCGGTTCGACCAGCCGTGAAGTACGACACGAGCTTGTGGCGTGAGGCCATCGGCTTGCCGTGACCGGCGATCACCCAGTCGCGGAAGACGTCGACCTCCGCGTAAAGCGCGTCGAAGAGATAGGTCTCGTGGATCGCGACGCCGCCGTTGCGTAGCGCGGACGCTGCGGCGTGATAGCCGCCGGAGTGCGCCGAGACGCAGACGCGCCCGAGCAATGCGTCCGGCGAGAGCGCGGCCAGACCGGCGGCGTTGCGGACGGCGGCGACGTCGAGCGTGTGAAGGGCGTCGTTCAGCATACGCGCGAGGCCGCCGGGCGCGTCGAGCTTGCCCGCCGCCGAGTCCGCGGCGTTCACCGCGAGCTGCGGCACGACGAGGATGGCGTTTTGCTTGCTCTCGAACAGCTGCTCGCGGAGCTGGTGGGCGACCATCGCGCGCTCGGCGGTGGAGTTGTGCCCGTGGAAATGAACGACGGTGGAGACCGTCGAATCGCGAGCCACGCGATGGTGATGCGGGATGAAAACGAGGACGGTGGGATCGCCGTAGGCGATGCCGTTCGCTGGAAACGGCGCGTGCTCGAGCTCGAGCGTCACCGTCACGCCGCGCGCATCGCTCACGACGCGCGCGACGCGCGAGCCGACGTGGACGGGGATGGGCGCGGGCAGCCCGCCTGGCAACGAGTCGGCACCTGCGCGCGACGATGCGAGCAGCGCGAGGCCGAGCATGGAGGCGCCGCCGAGGAGGCCGCGGCGCGAGACGAGATGGCGGCGTGAGGTCATGACATCTGTCCCTCTCGAAGACCCTCTTCGGTCCGCGGTCGATCGGCCAACTTCGTGGCGACACTGTCGGCCGATGCTCACAGTGTGGCTCGTCAAGTGGTTCGCGAAGCGCTTCATGAAGCGCGTCGCGAACCGCCGTGAGCGCATGAGCGCCGTGTGCATGTGCGGACGGCGCTCGTCAGCGCACGTCGAACGGAAGGCGTGCCGGGGCACCGGCCTCGACGTCGGCGAGCAGCTCGCCGATCCGCAGCATGTAGTGTCCCTTCGGCAGCTTCGCGTTGCCGGCATCGGCGCGTTCACCGCCACGCCGGGCGACGACGCTCGCGATGGCCGGATCGACCGTGATGGTGGCCACCGCCGCGCCGCCGGGCTCGAGGACGATCCGTGCAAAATGCGCGCGTCCCTTGGTCGCGGAGACGTCGAAGCGAGGTGCCGCCAGCTCGTAGAGCGTCTGCCCCTCGTCCTCGGCCATTACCAGGAACGCCGGCAGCGATACCGAAAAGATGAGCGGCAGCGTCAACGGCGCGGGCCCGACGTTGACGAGGCGATGCACGACGCGTCCATCCTCGAGCAGCTTCGCCTCCTGGCGGAGCGCCACCGGCGGTCCGCCGTCGCGCTCGAGAAGCGCACGCAGCTGCCGCGCGCGCACGCGGCCGATGGCGCAGCGGGGATCGACGACGGCGCTCGCGAGCGCGATCTCACCGCCCTTCCCGCCCAAGCATGCGGGATCGACAGGCCCGTCGGGGTCGGCTTCGGCCTGCGGCTGCGCATCGCGAAAGCGATTCCCCGCCTCGACGAGCTCACCGGACGCGCTGGGGCCCCCATCGTCGTCTGCCAGCTCCGCGGCACCGGCGCTGTCACTGCCGCCATCGGGAGCGCCACCGCCATCGAGAGCGGCGCGTGGGCTCGGTCTGCCTTGACAGCCGTCACACGCGGACACGAACCCGGCTGCAGTCACGAGCGCCAGCATGGCGGCGGTGGAGACCGCCCTCCTCCGTCCGATCAGAGCCATGGTACGGCTCTACCATGGTGGCCTCGCGATGGCAGCGTGCGGCGCCGGCGGGGCAGACGGCGCGCACGCGCTCGTCACGCGTGGCGGGCGTGCGTGCCGCGGAACGAACCCGTGAGCGACGGCGCATGCGCGGCGGCCGGCGGCACGACCGTGGATCCGCACTCGGCGCACGTCCACGTCGTCGCGCGGCGCGCGAGCAGCACGACCGACGTCGCGATCGCTACCCAGGACGCGATCAGCACGACATCCCATCCTCGGCCTTGCGCAGCGCCGAAGCCGAGCCCGAGGCTCGACACCCAGAACGCAGCGATGAGGCCCCAGAAGGCCTTGTTCGGCGGACGGGCCGCCGTCTTCGCACAACACGCGCCACAATCGATGTGATCCATGGTTTGGCTCCTCCACCCCGCGATGCATGAGGCGAGCCGGTCGAGCTCTGCTCGAGCTGCGGCGGCAGGCATGAGGCCGGAATTCGCCTTCTGGAGCGGTCGAGGTCTATCGTCTCGATCGGGAGAAGATGAATGGCCGAGATTCCCGCCGTCGATCTCGCTTCGCTGCCGAAGCTCGAGTCGAATGCGCTGCGTCTTCTCTGGGTGAACGACTGGTATGACGGTCCGCTCGAGGCGGTCGTCGAGGATGCCGGCGAGCGCCGCCTCATGGTCCTGCACGGCGACGATCGTGTCGACGTCGACAAGCCGATGCGCTGGGTGCTGTTCCGTCTCTCCCCCGAGCAGTGGAAGGAAGAGGAGCGATGGCATGCGCTCTTCGAGGAGCACGTCGGCCATCACTGGTGCTTCGATCACCCACCCGTGCCCGAGCCAGCCGATGCGCACGACTCGCGGCGCTTCTACGAGCCGTATGCGGGCCGCGCCTCGCGCGGTCTCGAGGTCAGCTCTGCGTGCGGCTGGGTCGACGAGATGCCGGCGCACTGAAAGCGCTGTCGTTCACGGCGTGATCGTGAAGCGGAAGCGCTGGTAGGTCGTCCCACCCGCCACGTGGACGTCGAAGCGATCCTTGCGGTGAGCATCGTCGGGGTCGGTCAGCTCGTCGACGGTCGCTCCTGGTGTGGTCGTGAGATCGAGCAGATGCGCTCCGGTCGTGACGCGTCGCAGGCCGAGCGCCTCGAGGCGGCGCAGCGGCACCTCCGGCTCGGCGGTGAGCACGCGGAAGCGCTGCTCGCCGCGCGCGAGGTCGACCAGGACGACCGATGCCAGCGCCGGCGCGTGACCGTCCCAGACGAGCGCGCGGGCGCGCCGCGAGAACGTGCCCTCGAGCTCCGGTCGGAGCGTCTCCGGGGTGGTCGGGACGTCCAGCGCGACGTTGGTGGTGCCGAGCGGCAACGTCCCTGACCACGCCTGCGCGGAGCGCTGGAAATAGGGTCGATCGGGGGTTGGCGGGTGCTGGACCCACGCGCCGACGTGCCAGCTCGCGCCGAGCAGGAGCGGCAGCCTCATCGACGACGACGCCGACCATTCGTAGTGAAGAGACATCGTCGCCCCGCCAGGCAACTCGAGCTCGGAGGCGAGCGTCCAGTCCCAGCCGTCGGGCGTGTCCGCGGCGTGCGCCGCGATCGAGACCGGCTGGGTAGAGCCGATCGAACCGGCCGTCACGACGCCGAGGTCGGTCTGCTCGCCGGGCCGCGCCGCCACGTGGTCGACGTGGACATACGCATATTGCGTGTAGTCCGCATCTCCGACGAGGACGTGTACGTCGATGGTCTCGTTCGGCTTCAGCGCTCCTTCACGCCAGGAGTGCTCGACGTCGTAGATCGCATCGGCCGTGCCTGCCGTGTACGACCCGGCGGTGCCGCCGCTTCCGCTCGGCGAGCACGTGACGACCGACACCCAGCACCCGGTGTCGACCGCCCGGCACGGCGGGAGCTGCACGCCGATCCGGATCGACTGCGCATCGGGCCGCGTGACGGGCCCCTGACGTTCGAACACCTCGAGGCGTGGGTCCGCGCGCCGGAGGCCGAGGAACACGACGGGCGTGATCACGGCGCCGGAAGGCGCGGCCTCGACCAGGAGATCGTACGGCGGCGCGACGGCCGCTGCCTGGAAGCCGCCGTCCTCGTCGGTGAGGAGCTCCTGCCTCCGGCCGCGATGGTCGACGATGACGAGCGGCCGCCCCACGACCGGCTCGCCGGCATCGTCAGCGAGGCGCCCCGCGAGCGCGATGGCGGGAAGCTGCGGAGCGCGAGCATCGTCCATCATCGCTGGCGAGGGAGGTGGTGGCAGCCTGCGAGCCGGAGGCGACGCGGTTGCCTCCGTGACGGCGGCCGAGTCATCGGCGCAGGACAGTGCCGCGCCGAGCGCGCCGAGCGCGCCGAGAGAAAGGGCGATCGACGAACCGAGGGCGAGGACGCGCGTGGCGCGTCGGACCGAGACGAGAATGCTCAACATGCCCGCCCATCAACACGCCGCATGCCAGGACCCGCCCTCAACGTTCCTGCGCACTTGCGCGCGTGGCCCTATGTCCGCGCCAGTTTCGAGGGTGTCCCGCGCCACCCGCGGAGACCCCGAAGACTGTGTTTGCGCACGCGGCCACGAGCGCGGTATTCCGATGCTCATGTCCGATCTCGGCCCCGCCGTGAAGCACCTCGTGGAGAAGACGACGACCGGCGGCAAGGACTGGGAGCTTCGCGAGGCCGTCGACGGCGTCCTTCGCGCGTTCAATCCCAAGGACAAAAAGGCGACCGTCGCCGCCATGGAGGCCCTCGGCAAGGGCCTGAAGAAGACAGAGGGCCGCCCGGCGCAGGTCCTCCTCCTCGCGATCGGCGCGCTCGTCGAGTCAGGCGCCGCGCCGGAGGTCGCCTGGCCCGCCATCGAATGGAACCTCGTCAACACCTTCAACGGCGCCGTGAAGTACGCGCAGCAGTGCCTGAAGCGCGTCGATCACCTCGCGCTCGACGAGGCGGTGAAGAGCGAGCGGTCCCTCGTGTCGAAGAAGTTCGCGAAGGAGACGGCCTTCTGGGACCTCCTCACCTCGCGCTGCATGGCGGCCACGGCGTGCCTCGCGCGCTCGCACGAGCTCCGTGAGACGGTGCGCAAGAACCCGAAGTACCTGAAGGCGTGCCACGCCCTCATCGACTACGTGGAGGAGGTGACGGCCTTCAGTCGCGTCCTCTTGCTCTGCCACGACGAGCCGCTGCTCGTGATCCATCCGGAGGCGCGCAAGGGATGGCGCTTCGTGATCAACGATCTGTCGACGACGACCGAGCTGTACGTCCTCCTTCTCGATCACATCATGGGCGATCCCAAGAAGGGCCAGCTCGCCGGCAAGCGGCCGAATCCCAAGGCCGTCCTCACCATCAAGGATCCCGACAACGCGCCGAAGAAGATTCAGGAGCAGGACGTCCCGTTTCACACGCTCGCGTGGAGCGGCATCCTCCCCGACGGCACGCTTCCCGACCCCAAGGGCGAGAAGGTCGAGCACTACAACTGGGTCTGGCTCGAAGGCGTCCCCATCGAGATCCCGCTCTTCGAAGGCGAGCGCGTCATCCTCCTCCAGGGCCCGGTGATGAAGCGCACCGTCGAGGTGCCGGTGCCGTACGACGCGCTCTTCCCGTCGCTGAAGCCGAAGGGCAAGGTCACCGGGGCCGAGGTCGATCGCCTGCTCGCGAAGATGACGAAGGCGTCCGCGCAGCTCCGGAAGACACGAAAGCCCCCAAAAAAGGCCTTCCCATGAAGCCCGAAGGCCTGCTCGCCTGGGATTGATTCTGCGCGCGTGGTGATACGCTCTTCTCATGAAGCGCGTGGTGCTCGCTCCGTTCGCCTGCGCGTTCGTCCTCGCTCTCGCCTCGCCGGCGACCGCGCTTGCCGATGATCCGTACGGCCTCGCCTCGAGCAAGCCGAGCGCAACGAGCGCGCCGAGCGCGGCGTCGCGCGCTCTCACGACATGGGGCAGCGGTCATGGGAGCGCGTTCGACGACGCCACCAGTGGCTCCCGTGACTCGCCGGTCGGCCGGGCGCGCGACATGCTCACGCGCGCGCGCTTCCTCGACGAGGCCGCCACCGTCGACGAGAAGGCCGCGAGCGATCTGGCGAGTCGCCTCGGTGCGCTGCGCGCGTCGGCCAAGACCGCTCGCGAGCGCGCCGACAAGGCCACGCCCGAAGACCGCGAGCTGCTCGGCGCTCGCGCCGACGATCTCGAGACCGACGTCATCGTGAGCGAGGCGGAGATCGCCTTCAAGCGCAGGACCGCCGCCGACAACCGTCGCGCCGCTCGGGACCTGCGCGGTCGCGCGGTGAAGCTCGTCCGCGAAGCGCCCGCCAACGAGGATCCCACGGCGAGCGCGTGCGATCCGCCGTTTCGTTTCAACGCGGACGGTCGCAAGATCTACCGCGTCGAGTGCCTGAAATAGGGGACTCGTGGCGCCCGTGATCAGTACTTCCACGGCTCGCGGCGATGCGGATCGATGCGCGGTAAGCGATAGCGCCCGCGCTCCTCGCCGTTGATGTCGCCCGCGATCTGCGCCTGCGTGATCAGGCGCACCACGCGCGCGCGATGCGGCCGGAAAGGCGCGAGCGCTTCGAGCATCGCGTCGTCATCGCCCTGCTCGCCGGTGAGCGCCTCGCTGATGACGTAGTGCGCGTGACAATCCCGCACTGGAACGGCGTCCGACCAGCCGAGCGCGGTCCGCGCCACGAGGTTCGCCGTCCACGGACCGACCCCCGGCAACGACTCGAGCTTCTCCGCGGCGAGTCCCGGATCGATCACGCGCAAGCGCTCGAGCGCGTCTCCGCGACGCGCGCCTTCCCGCAGCGTGCGGCTTCGTCGTGAGCCGATGCCCATCGCGTGAAGGCGCCACGGAGGCACCTCGAGGACGGCGCGCGCGGTCGGCGCCGCGCGGACCGTGGTGCCCTCGACAGGCTGGCCGGCGGCCCAGAAGAGCCTGCGGGTCGATGCGCGCGCCTCGAACGTGGTCACGAGCTGCTCGATGACCGCGCGCGCGAACGCCTCGAAGACCGTGGGCGTCTGATCGATCCGGCAATCGAACCGCGCCGCGAGCTGCAGGACCAGCGGATGGAGATGCGCCATCGCGAGGAACTCCGACGGATCGTCATCGACCGCCGCCATGCCGCGCGCGCGGTCCATCGCCCACGCGATGTCGTCGGCTGCCGCCTCGGGACCCCGGGCCCGCGCGAGGATCGAGATCTCCACGCTGCCGTCGCGCATCGCGAACCACGCCACCAGGGCGTCGGGCCCTCCGCGAAGGGCACGGGCCGGACGCATGCGGAGCGGGCGGACGTCGTAGCGCCCGCCTCGTGGCCGAAACGAGCCGGTGGCGACGATGCGCAGGCCCGCGCCGAGGAGCGACCGGATGGTAGGCGCCGGCCGGAGCTTGCGCGCTACGCCGAAGGGGCGTGGGCTTGGCGGAGGGGCGGACGTGGCCGCGGACATCGACATTGAGCGTGCCGCCTCCGCGCCGAGGGCGCAAGGCCACGTGCGAGCCCGGCGCCACCGCAGCACCGGCAGCGACGGCACCGCAGCGGTCGGCCGCGACCCGGGCGCGAACGGCAAAATTCGCGAGATCGCGCACGAAAGCACTGGCAGAACCGACGGGGAGGCCGGCACACTGTGACCGTTGGCTCCCGTCGCGTCAAAGCGCAAGAGGCCTCTCTCGAAGGAGAACCCGGAGCGCCCGCCCCCGAAGCGTGCGTCGAAGCGCACAGCTGCGGGCAGCGGCCTCACCGCAGAGCGCATCCGTGACGAGGCGCTCCGGCTCATCGACGCCGAGGGCCTCGAGTCGTTCAGCACGAGACGCCTCGGCGCAGCGCTCGGGTGCGAGGCCATGGCGATCTACTGGTACTACCCGAGCAAGGACGTGCTCCTCGATGCGGTGGTGGAGGCCCTCGTCGCGCGCATTCCGGTGGAGCCGTCGAGGGCGGACGACTGGATCGACGCGCTCCGTAAGCTCGCGCATGGCTACCGCCGCCTCGCCCACCAGCATCCGCACGCCTTTCCGCTCCTCGCCACGCGTCGATTCGCGACCGAGGGGACGTGGCGGTTCCTCGAGGGCTTGTTCGAGCTCGCTCGTCGCGGCGGGCTCGACGACCGCCAGACGGCGCGCTTCTTCCGCGTGGTGAGCAGCTACTGCAGCGGCGTCGCGCTCGACGAGCTCGCCGGTCTCAAGGAGGCGGACCGCGCGCAGGAGTTGCCCGACGCCGCGATCCAGGCGGCGGCGGCGAACGAGGCCTTCCCTCGCCTGTCGGCGGTCTCGTCTTGGCTCGAGCCGGCGCACTTCGACGACGTCTTCACGTTCGGCCTGGAGCTCCTCCTCGAGGCGCTCGAGCGCGCGCCGCTGGAGTCGGGCCCAGCCGCGCGCAGCGGACGTTCCAAGCGCTGAACCGAGGCGCAGCGCGTCATGGAAATGCGCCTTGCACGATCTATTTTACAGTGTAAAAGAACCTCGATGCGCGCGGCCTCGACGTTCGTTCTGGCCCTGGCGGCGGTGCTCTTCGCGCGGAGCGCCGCCGCGGTCGAGCCCTGGTCCGATGCCGACCCCGGCGCGCCTCCGTCGCGCCTGTCGCTCGGCGCTTCCACGGGCTTCCGCGGCGGCGTCGAGTACCGCGCGAATGCCGTCTCGATCCGCCCGCTCGACCTGAGCGGCACACGCGACCGCAACTACGCGAACATCGAGCATCGCCTCCGCCTCGACGGCGCCATCGACTACGAGGACAAGATCCGCGTCGTCACCTCTGTCGATGTCCTCGACGGCGTGCTCTGGGGCGACAACGGCACGCTCGGCTCGACGCCCGAGCCCACCAGCGGCGCCAAGGTCAGCACGAAGAATCCGAACGTGGCGACGGCTTGCATCACGCAGCGCCCGGGCGAGCCATCGACGGCTCCTGGCAGCTATCACTTCGGCTTGTGCCAGGGCGATCCGGTCTTCGTGCGCCGGCTCTACGGGGATCTCGTGACGCCGATCGGGCTCTTCCGCATCGGCCGCCAGGCGTTCACGGAAGGCGCGTCGATCGCGGTCAACGATGGCGACGGCCGCAAGAACCGCTTCGGCTTCGCGCGCCGCGGCAACAGCGTCGACCGCGTGCTCTTCGCGACGAAGCCGCTCGAGGCCTTCAAGGCACCGCTCGATCGCGATGCATCGGAGACGAAGGGCCTCTTCCTGATCCTCGCCTACGACCGGCTGGTCACCGGCGATCCGATGAAGTTCTCGGACGACCTCCACAACTACATCACCGCGGTGCGTTTTCTGGCGCCGCACCATCGGCTCGGCTCCGACGCCGAGCTCCGGTTCTTCCACGCGTATCGCTGGAGCGGCGCCAACGACACCGCCATCAACGCCTTCGGCGGCCGCGCCATGTCGACGTTCGGCGAGGTCACGGCCGGCATCGAAGGCACGCTCGTCGCCGGTCAGACCAGCGAGGTCAGCAACGCGTTCCGCGTCATCACCAACGATCCGGCGGTGTCGCAGGCGGTCACGCAGTTCGGCGCGCGCGGCGTGGTGCGCTGGGATCGCCCGCTTTTTACTGCGTATTTCGAGATGGACTACGCGTCCGGCGACTCCGATCCGAGGACTCGGACACCGCTCACGCAGTTCCGCTTCGCCGAGGACACCAACGTCGGCCTCCTCCTGTTCAAGCACGTGCTCGCCTACCAGTCGGCACGAGCGGCGGCAGCAGGCACCGCACTGCTCAAGAGCCTCAACGCACCGAGCTACCCCGTTGACGAGATCGCGACGCGCGGCTCTTTCACCAACGCCTTCGCCATCTTCCCGCAGTTCGATGTTCACCCGATTCCAACCGTACTGCTGCGTGGCGGCATTTTGATGGCGTGGGCACCCGCCAGGGTCGTCGACCCCATCGCTTCGCTTCAGCCGCGCGACGGCGTACGCGTCGCGGATCAGCTCGTGAACTTCGCCGGCGGCAAGCCGAACCGCTACTACGGCACCGAGCTCGACGGGCGCGTGCAGTGGCGCTTCATGGATCACTTCGCCGCCGACCTCGAGGCGGCCGTGCTCTTCCCGGGCAGCGCGCTCGAGGACGTCAACGGCGACGCCGTTCGCAGCGTCCTCGTTCAGGCCCGCGGGACCTTCTTCTTTTGAGCCTCGTTTCCGAGCCGATGCGAACACTTCCCACCTACCTCACCCTGACACTTTTCCTGACGACCGCGCTCGCGGCGAGCGCGCCTGCCTGCGAGCGGTACGAGCCACCGCCGAACGTGAGCATCGACGGTCTCCAAGGTGGCCTCCTCTACGATTCGAAGGCGCCACTCGAGTTGTCTTTCGGACAGCCCATCGACGTCTCGACGCTAAACCTCAAGGTCGCCGCATACGAGACCGACATCGACGGCAACCTTGGCGACGAGGACGACAATCCCGACACGGACCTCAAGGTCTACGTCAGCCACGATCCCGTCGACGGCGACAAGGGCGGGCACCTCGACGTCGATCCCGACAGCTCCGTCGTCCGCTTCGTACCCGACGCGGCCTTCCCCGTTGGACCGAAGCTCGTGCTCCTCGTTGAACCGGGCCTTCGAGGAACCGGGGGCCGCACGCGGACCTATCGTACGCGAATGCCCTTCTCCTATGCCGTCAAGTGTTCGGCTGGCACGCGCGCCGCGAACCTCAAGAGCGGCGTCTACTTTCTGCTCCTCGAGGTCGATCAGCCGCTGGGCACGCAGATACAGCTCTTCGGCGCCATCGACGTCGATCCCGCGAGCGGGGCGTTCGTCGCGCAGTTCACCAACGGCGATCGCAACCCCGACGGCGCGCGCTGCCCTTCGCATTGCAAGGACATCGATCGCTGCCGGCTCTTGCCCGCGCCGGAGTGCGTCGCGCCATCGCTTCGGGCCGGCACCGCCGACGAGTACAGCGACTTCGTTCCCAATGCCGAGCCGCCGACCGGCTACTCCTTCCCCGTCGAGGGCTGCGCAGTCGACGACGGCACGGGCGCGGGCGTGATCACTGCGCCTGCGACGATGGTGGTCGAGAGCCCGCCGGTCACCGTCCAAGGCCTGACCATGACCGCGTTCTTCGGCACCGATGCCAAGGGCAACAGCGTGCGCGCGACCGGAAGCCTCACCGCAGATGCGGTCTTTCTCGGGACCGGCAAGCTCGGCGCGGGCAAGGGCTCGATGACCGCGACGTTCATTCCGGTCGATCAGGTACCGCCGAACGTCCCGCGCCCCGCGAAGCCGGTCAGCAGCACCACCGATGGAGGCGCCGATGCAGCAGCACGTTGACCTCCGGCGCTCATGCGCGACGCGCGGCGGTGACGCGATGTGTGACGGCCTGCGCGGCCACCGACAGCACGATCATCGCGCCGCCGGCGAGGGCGAGCGGGGTCGGCGTCTCCCCCGTCGCGAGCACCACCCATACCGGCGCGAGCACCGGCTCGACGGTGGCGAGGAGCGAGCTCTCGAGAGCGCGCAGCCTTCGCACGGCGATTCCGTACAGCACGTACGGCAGGCCGATCTGGAAGAAGCCGAGCGCCGCGAGCACCAGCCACGTGCGCGGCGCGGTGTCCCCGCTCACGGGGTGCGCGAGCATCGCCGGCAGCGCGACCACCGCGGCGATGGCATTGCCGAGAGCCATCGCCACGAGCGGCGCATGGCCCGCGACCCGCGTGGCGACCGCGTCGTCGGTCGCTGCGAGCAGCCGCCTCTGATCGAGGCGCAGGAGCAGCGGCAAGCCCGCGAAGCCGAAGCTCGAGACGATCGCGAGCACGTTCCCCGCGGCGCGACCGCCGCCGATCTCTCCGCCGAAGGTGAGCGCCATGCCCACGAGGCAGGCGGCGATGGCGAACAGATCTCGACGCGTCACGCGCTCGCCGAGGAGCGGACCGCCCAGCATCGCGACGTATACCGGCCCGGTGTACTGGATGAAGATGGCGTTCGCGGCGGTGGTACGGCGGACGGCGAGCACGAAGCACACGACCATCAGCGCGTAGCTGGCAGCGGCGGCCCACACCAGCGGCCGTCGGAGGAGCGCGGTCACGATCGCGAAGCCCGCGCCGCCCTTACGCAGGCCGATCGCCAGCACGGCCGCCATGAAGCCGAGGGCGAATACGCTGCGCAGACCGGCGATTACCATCGGCTCGGCGGCCGCGACCTTCACGCCGACGCCGCCGGTGCTCCACAGCGTGGCGGCAAGGACGACGAGGACCGCACCGGTACGCCGCTCCGAATGCTTGGGCAGAGGCGCGCGCGGGCCGGCAGTCATCGAGCGGCGCAGCATAGTCGCGGTACGATCGTGATCACGACGATTCAGGAGTGTCAGTCATGAAGATGGCAAAGCAAGGCGCATCGCGGGAGGCCATCGTCGCGCAGATGGAGAAGTATCGCCTCGCCGACGGCGACGCGGCCGGGTCGCGGCTCTTCAGCCTCGTCTACGGCACTCGTCCTGACGTCACCGAGGTCGCGAAGGACGCCTACCTGCGCTTCTTCGCCGAGAACGCGCTCAACCCCATGACGTTCCCGAGCCTCCGGCGCTTCGAGACCGAGGTCCTCGCGATGGCGCAGGATCTCTTCCACGCCCCGGAAGGCGCGGCGGGCTCGATGTCGAGCGGCGGCTCCGAGAGCCTGCTCCTCGCCGTGAAGACCGCGCGCGACTGGGCCCGGGCCGAGCGCCCGCAGATCACCGAGCCCGAGATGCTCGTGCCGGTCACTGCTCATCCCGCGCTCTACAAGGCCGCGCACATGGTCGGCGTCAAGGCGATCACCGTCCCGGCGCGCGCCGACTTCACCGCCGACGTCGACGCCGCGAAGGCGCTCTTCACCGAGCGCACCATCCTCGTCGTCGCATCCGCTCCGCAGTACCCGCACGGCGTGATGGATCCCGTGACCGAGCTCGCGGCGATCGCCGACAGTCACGGCGTGCTCTGTCACGTCGACGCCTGCATCGGCGGCTTCTTCCTGCCCTGGGTCGAGAAGCTCGGTCACGACGTGCCACCCTGGGATTTCCGGGTCCGCGGCGTCACGTCGATCTCCGCCGACCT